>JAGHTQ010000143.1 GCA_018065295.1 Candidatus Colimonas fimequi
ATCCCATTTTATGTACTTGGACCATCATCAACGGTGGATCTGAATTGCCCTACAGGTGCAGATATTCCAATTGAACTTAGACAGCCAGATGAGATTAAGGAGATGTTCTTCGAGAAACCTTCATCACTGGATTCTGTCAAGTGTTATAATCCTGCATTTGATGTGACTGATCACCAGCTTATTACAGCAATTATTACTGAGAAAGGCATATTCCGACCACCATTTACAGAGTCCCTGAAATCATTAAAATAACCTGGAGGCTAATAAGGTGGAACTTATAATTGCGTTAGGAATATTCATATGTGCAGTTGTGGCTTGTTTGTTAACAAGCCATTCTGTGGTTTTTGCACTTATGGTTGGCTTCGTGGTGTTTGCTATCGTGGGCATCAGAATGGGCAATAAGCCAGGCGAAGTCATGAAGATGGCGGCAGGCGGTGCCAAGGACGCCATGATCGTAGTTGAGATTGTTATAATGATTGGTTTCATGACCGGCCTTTGGCGCGCGTCAGGAACGATTACATTCTTCGTATATTACGGCATCAGCGTAATGACACCATCCCTCTTCATCCTTATAGCATTTATCATGTGCCTGATTTTAGCGTACGTTATGGGTAATTCCTTCGGTACTGTTGGAACCATGGGCCTCATGCTTATGGCTATTGCTCACGGCGGAAACGTTGACCCGATTGTTACTGCAGGTGCTATCGTTTCTGCAGCATACTTCGGCGACAGAACTTCACCTATGTCATCAACAGCAATTCTGGTTGCCAACATCACTCACGTTGATCTGATGGAACTTGTGCCTAAGCTCATGAAGACAAATATTATTCCCCTGCTTCTTTGCTTCGGACTCTACACATTCCTGTCGTTCAAAAATCCAATACAGGTTGTAGACGACAGCATCATGAATGCTCTGGCAACAGACTTCAGTCTGTCACCGCTGACACTTATTCCAGTTATCTTCGCTATTGCGCTGCCAATCTTAAGATTTGATATCAGATGGGCCTTCATCTGCGGTATCATAAGTAGCGCAATCATCGCTATAGCAATTCAGGGCGCGTCATTTATGGACGTTATCACATGGTCAATCATGGGATACACTCCTGACAGCCCAAGTCTTCAGGAGGTAATCAGCGGCGGTGGTTTCATAGACATGTGGATTGTGGCTGTCATGGTTACTATTGCATGCTCAATTTCAGGAATTTTCAAAGGCACCAACATGCTGAATACTATTCAGGCCCACGTTGGAACAATGATGAGCAGACTGGGCAGATTCGTGACTACACTCATCATGTCAACTCTTGTTGCTGCAATATTCTGCAGCCAGACTATTGCAGTCATGCTCAGTAAGGACCTGCTTCAGAAGCCTTTTAACGATAACGGGGGAGAGGACATGGAACTGGCAGTAGACCTGTCAAACGCAGGTGTGCTTACATCCGCGGTAGTTCCTTGGAACGTTGCCATCGCAGTACCACTTGCAATGCTGGGCGTTGGCCCATCAGCGATTGCCTGGGCATTCTACCTCTATCTGGTACCGATTATCTATATATTTACCAAGAGGTTCCTCTACAAAAAATAATTTTTATTCAAAAATGAATACAACACATTGAAATTCAAGCTGTCAAATGTTATCATCATTCTGCTTAACTTAAGGAGGATGGATTAAATGGTTTTAGTGGCAGCTTTTGTTGTTTTTGTAGTGGCAATGCTGGCATGTCTTGTTGTGGGCAAATCTATAGTCATTGCTCTGGCTATTGGCTTCGTAGCGTTCACAGCTGTAGGAGTTCGTCAAGGGTTCAAGACTAAACAGATACTGGGCATGGCATGGGGCAGTGTCAAAGAATCGATTGTAGTAGTTGAAATCTGGCTGATGATTGGCCTGCTTACAGGTTTATGGAGAGCATCGGGCACAATTACTTTTTTCGTATATTACGGAATAAAGATGGTAACACCGCCAATCTTCATTCTGCTGGCATTCATCATGTGCTGTATTCTTTCATATATACTGGGAACGTCATTTGCAGTATCAGGAACTCTGGGCGTAATGCTCATGGCACTTGCCAATAGTGCGGGCGTGAACCCTTTGCTTACAGCGGGCGCAATAATGTCAGGTATTTACTTCGGCGACAGATGTTCACCGGCATCATCAAGTGCGATACTTGTAGCGAACATTACGGGAACGGATCTGATGACCAACGTTAAGGGCATGTTCAAAACGGGAATGATTCCTGTAATAATCAGTTTGATCATATATGCGGTTCTCTCAGTTAGAAACCCTATGAACGAAGTAGATTCAAGCATCATGGATGCACTGTCAGGGGACTTTAACCTGACACCGATAACTCTTGTTCCTGTGGCATTTATCGTTATTCTGCCACTTCTGAGACTGGATATCAGATGGGCGTTTATCGGCGGTATCGTGAGCAGCTATTTCGTTGGCGTCTTCTGTCAGCACGTTAGCTTTATTGAATGTGCCAAATTTGCAATTCTCGGCTTCACGCCAACTAGCGAGAGTCTTCAGTCAGTACTTTCAGGGGGCGGCCTCATCGAGATGATAGAATCGTGCATCATCGTTACCATTGCCTGCTCATATTCTGGCATATTCGCAGGAACTGACATGCTTCACGAGATTCAGTCACTGCTTCAGGAAGCCATGGGTAGAACTGGCAAGTTTATGGCGATGCTCATACTCTCCTTGTTCACATGCTGCATCTTCTGCAGCCAGACTATCTCAGCAATGCTGTGTAATGACCTGATGAGAAAGCCATACGAAGAGAGCGGAAGCGATAACTATGAACTGGCCATGGATATTGAGAACTCAGCAATCATGGTTTGCGCACTGTTCCCATGGTGCATCGCAGCCTCAGTGCCATTTGCAATGCTTGGTGTAGGTGGCGGTGCCATCGCATATTCATATCTTCTCTGGCTTGTGCCCGTTTGTTACTTCTTCACTAAGAGAATCTGGTACAAGAAGAAATAGTGTAACGAAAGGGTCTCAACATGTAATGAGCGTGAATTGATGGGGCGCCTGGCCGGTGATAACCTTTTAACATAAGAAACAATGTTGAAAGGAGAAACCGGATGGAGAATTTAAACATCGCAATAGTTACAGACGATAAGGAGTACGGCAGAGCGGCAGGTCTTGCCATTCTTAACGTGTGTAGATCATTAGTAATTAATATTTTTAGCAAAGAAGAATTCGCGGCCGCGGGTGAGAAGTATACGTATGCTTCCGACAGCGGCCGCGTTTTTAGTGGGTTCGATTTGATCCTTTGGGAAGGCGCAGGAAGCGAGCAGGTGATAAGTCCCGTTCTTGTTCAGCTGGTTGATAAGCCCTCGCTAACCTTTGCGCCGGCAGAAGGGGAACGCTATCGCATTTATAAGTATTCTCCCGCCCAAAGGATGGTGTCGGACATCTTCGAAATCTACGGCCGCATTACCGGCCGCAGGCCTGTGAACATTATGAGAAGAGGCGTCCACCTTCTTGGCTTCGCATCAAGTGTGGGGGGAGCAGGGTGCACTACTCTTGCCATGGCCGTTGCCCAGGAGATGTCAAGATTTCACGATAAGAGAGTGTTTTATATCTCCCTTGAAGAGCTGGAGTCTACGGGAGAGTTCATTAAGACTCACGTGGGAATGAGGACGCTCAGCTACTACCTATATAATCTGTTCAAAGATCGGAAGATGAAAGGCCTCATTGTTCGTGACGGTAACCATCAGTTCAGGCCATTCATGGAAAGCTACGTCATTCGTGACGACTTCGGCGTGGAGGCCTTCCAGCCAACCAAGGGGCGTAATCCTTTGGTTGATATATCGTCTGAAGAAATCTGCGTATTTATAGAATCCATAATGAACTGCGGCAGATACGATGTGATTATCGTTGATACAGGATGCGGACTGTCGGAGGCGGCGGTGACATGTCTTGAGATGGCGGAGAAGATTACGTACGTTACAGGTCCAGGCAATCACGTGCAAAGAGAGACTAACAGCATTCAATATCTCATGTGCGTTGCTGGAGAGGATATGGCACGAAAGATGATAAAGGTGGTCAACAAAAGTAAAAATTCAGCTATGGAAGCCTTCTTCGCTGGTGATGATGCTGGTCGCTGTGATATCGTAGATACGGCTCTTGAAATTGAGGAGACTGTGGTGAGCGTGCGAGAAAATCAGGTGACAAAAATACTTCTTGATGGAGCCTTCGGCCAAAGTATAAATACGTTAACTGAAAAGATAATCGAGCCGTTGAAGTAGTCTGTCAATTCTGATAAAATTAATAGTTAGAAACACATTGAAAGGAGGATATACATGGAACTTGAATCTTTGGTACTTGACCTAGCCTTAATCATGTCGGTTGCGGCGATAGTTACATTAATATTCAAGAAAATTAAGCAGCCAGTTGTACTGGGATATATCGTTGCGGGATTTTTGATCAGTCCTAATTTCGAGTATCTGCCTACAGTTGTTGACAGTGCAGATATCACAGTATGGGCTGACATTGGTGTTATCTTCTTCATGTTCGGACTTGGCCTTGAATTCAGTTTCAAGAAGTTGGCAACAGTTGGCGGTAGTGCATTCGTCATTGCCATAACTGTAATAGGATCAATGATATTTATTGGAACAGGTCTTGGTTCACTTCTTGGCTGGGCTAAGATGGACTGTATCTTCCTGGGATGCATGCTCAGTATGTCATCGACCATGATAATACTTAAGGCATATGAAGAGTTCGGAGTTAAACAGGAGAAGTATGCACAGATCGTTCTGGGTACTCTTGTAATTGAAGACATCGCAGGTATCTTCATGATGATCGTATTGGCTGCAGTTTCCGTAGGTCAGAACGTATCAGGACTGGAACTTGTAAATGAACTGGGAATGCTTCTTATTTATCTTGCAATCTGGCTCATGCTTGGAATCTATCTGATTCCATCATTCCTCAATAAAGCTACTAAGATCATGTCAGACGAGATGCTGCTCATCTTCAGTATAGGTCTGTGCCTTGTAATGGTAGTAATAGCTAATTTGATCGGTTTCTCATCAGCACTTGGCGCCTTCATGACAGGATCAATTCTGGCAGGTACTATTCATGGTGCAAGAATCGAGAGAATCATTACACCTATTAAGGATATGTTCGGTGCAATATTCTTCGTATCAGTAGGAATGCTCATTGTTCCATCACTTTTGATTGAGTATCTGGGACCTATTATCATCATTACATTAGTAACAATTATTGGTCAGTCAATTTTCTCATCAATAGGTATCCTGCTTTCTGGTCAGGATCTACATACAGCAATTAAGGGCGGTTCAAGTATGGTTCAGATTGGTGAATTCTCGTTCATTCTGGCAACACTTGGAACAAGCCTTGGCGTAATCAGTGGACATTTATATCCTGTAGTTGTATGTGTATCGGTTATCACTTCATTTACAACACCTGTAATGATGAAGAACGCCGATAATGTTTACGGATTTGTAATGAAGATTCTGCCTAGAAGAGCTAAGATCTTCCTCAGGAAGATGACTTCTGAGAAACAGGACGTTGACGATAAGGATACGGATTGGTTTGACTATATTCTGGCTGTTCTTGCGAGAACAGGAATATGTTCATCAATGATGTTCATTATATATTTCGCAGGAACAAGATACATGAGCCCCTTCCTCATTGAATACGGCAAGTCATGGTACTGGGGAACAGTGGCATCTGCAGTAATTATGATACTTCTCATGATACCATTTATGAGATTGATGCACGGCAGTACTAAGGACGCACTCTATACTAAGCTGTGGCTGAAGCATAGAGCAAACAGACTTCCTCTTCTGACACTGAAGGCAATGAGAATATTCGTTGCAGCCTGCTTCATGGCGATGGTAGTAAGACATCTCTTCCATATTCCATTCGCACTGCTGGTAGTAATTGCCGCTATTCCGGTGCTGATTTTCATAAGATCTGACTTTGTTAAGGGCAGAGCTATCGACATTGAGATGAAGTTCATGTCTAACTTCGCTCAGAAGACACTTGTAAGTGAGAAGAAGGCAAGAGGAACACGTGGCAACCTGAGAATGGTTAATGAGTCACTTTATGTTGCAGAGTTTGAAGTTAAGACACTACCAGAGGAAGCAACAGTAATAGATCTTACTGGCAGAAGGGGATTCCACGTTACTATCATTAAGATTGTCCACGATAATGGAGAAATCGTTAATCTTCCTAGAGCGGATTCTGTCATCAGAAGTCACGATAAGCTTCATATGATGGGTACAGAGGAAGAAGTTGAAGCTATCATGCTTCTTCTGGCTAAGGAAGATAAGATTGAATATACTGATAGACCAGATATGGTTCTTAAGGATTATATATATGGTCAGACTTTCAGACATATTGAAGCGGATAAGCAGATTTTCTGTATTCCTATCAAGGTATCAAGTGAAATGGAATTCTGCAGGAAGGCTATCAAGAACTGTGGCCTTAGAGAAATCTATAGAGGTACAATAATTGGAATTGAGAGAGGGCACCTGCCGATTATCAGTCCTGATATTGAGACTGTAATTCAGGAAGATGACCTGATCTGGATTCTGGGTACTAAAGGTACTGCAGATAAGCTTATTAAAGCAGGTTTCCTGGAACCACCGAAGAAACATATATCACAGACGCATTAATTAATAATGCGTCTTTTTGTTTGTAATGTTCTTGTATACAAAATGAATAGGAAATGGTACAAATAGGAATTGTCAGAATTGTTGTATGGAATTTGGTGCATATTATATCCGTTTTATACGTTGAATCGTACTAGTTTTGATGTTAAAATGAATTCGGATTGTGGTAATCGCGATTTTTTTGAATAAATCTTGTATACATAATCCAACATTAATCTAAATGGTAAGAGATTTTAGAGAAATAAGTGCTAATTATTTTAGAGATGAGTGAAATATGGAGGTAAGGTCATGGACATGATTAACGAAGTATCTCAGAAGGTACTGGGACTTTTACCTGGTAAAGACTGTAATGGTCTGGGCGGATGTGGCTATGCTACATGCGAAGAATGTGCTCAGGCAATCGCAGCAGGTAAGGGTGTTGACAGCTGCCCAGCATGCAGACAGGATGCAGTAGATGCTATCGCTGCTCTGTTAGGTGTAGCTACAGTAGAAGCTCCTGACAAGGTTGTGTACGTTAAGTGTAACGGATGCGCAGCTGGTAAGGAACGTTTAGCTGGAATCGGATCATGCACAGAAGCTAAGGAGATGGGAACTCTTCCTGGCGAATGTCAGTATGGCTGCCTGGGCAACGGAAGCTGCGTACAGGTTTGTGCATATGATGCAATGTCATTAGTAGATGGCAAGGTAGTTATTGATGAAAACAAGTGTAATGGTTGTGGCGCTTGCGTAGAAGCTTGCCCACAGTGCCTGATTGAAGTAGTACCAGCAGATGTTACTAACTTCATCCCATGTTCATCACTTGATAACGAGAATACAACATTCGCTACATGCGGTTATGGATGTATCGGATGCGGAGACTGTGCTCTGGCTTGTCCTAAGGGCGCAATCGAAATGGTAGTAGGAAGCAAGATCGACGGCAGATACGCTAAGATTGATTACAGCAAGTGCGAAGGTTGCGTAAGCTGTACAGTAGCATGCCGTAAGAAGATCATCGTTGATAAGCTCCACGACCTGACTAAGGTTAAGGAAGATATCGCTTTCGTTAAGTGCTCAGGCGGTGCTTGGGGTCACGCTAACCTGGCTGAACAGGGTTACACAAGCTGTAAGGAAGTAGTAGATGCTAAGCTGAATCTTGATGAGCTTAATGTTTGCGAATACAGCTGCCTGGGATTCGGCGACTGCGTTAAGGTTTGCAGATACGATGCAATCACTAACGAATTTGGCGTAGCTAAGGTTGATGTTGACAAGTGCGTTGCTTGTGGCGACTGCGCTAGAGAATGTCCTCGTGGCAAGATTGACATCCTGCCATACATCGGCATTAAGAAGATGGCTTGTGAATCAGATGCTGCTCCAGCTAGAAGACTGGAAATTTGCGGCATGGGTTGTATCGGTTGCGGCGACTGCGTAGACAACTGCCCTAACGGTGCTATCACAGTTATCAACAAGCATCCTTACATTCTGGCTGACAAGTGCCTGAACTGTAACGTATGCTCATACGTTTGCTCAAGAAATGTTATCGCTGAGACTGAGGTTCCTGAATACAACTACCTGCAGGCCTCCGCAATGCAGTTAGATAAGTAGGATGAAAGGAGATAGACAAGTGAGAGCTAGAAAGACAATGGACGGCAACACAGCAGCTGCACATGTTGCATACGCGTTCACAGAAGTAGCAGCAATCTACCCTATCACACCATCATCTGTAATGGCAGAGAATGTTGATGAATGGGCAAG
Organism: Candidatus Colimonas fimequi; assembly: GCA_018065295.1. GTDB lineage: Bacteria > Bacillota > Clostridia > Peptostreptococcales > Anaerovoracaceae > Lentihominibacter > Lentihominibacter fimequi. The sequence continues at coordinate 8,371 of JAGHTQ010000143.1, forward strand.
CGTTAACCGTAAGAACATCTTCGGCGAAGAAGTTAAGGTAGTAGAAATGGAATCAGAAGCAGGTGCTGCAGGTGCTGTACACGGCGCTATCACAGCTGGTGCTCTGACAACTACATTCACAGCTTCACAGGGTCTCCTTCTGATGATCCCTAACATGTACAAGCTGGCTGCTGAAGAAACTCCTACAGTTATCCACGTATCAGCAAGAGCAATTTCAACACACGCACTGAATATCTTCGGCGATCATTCAGACGTTATGGCATGCAGACAGACTGGTTTCGCAATGCTGGCATCAAGATCACCACAGGAAGTTATGGATATGGCAGTAGTAGCTCACCTTTCAGCAATTGAAGGTAAGGTACCAATGCTCCACTTCTTCGATGGTTTCAGAACATCACACGAACAGCAGAAGATCTACACTTGGGATTATGAAGATCTTAAGTCAATGGTTAACTGGGATGCAATCAGACGTTTCAAGGACAACGCTCTGAACCCTAACCACCCACACATGATGGGTTCTGCTGAACAGCCAGAAACATTCTTCCAGCACAGAGAAGCATGTAACAACAATTATACAAATCAGATCGATGTAATCATCGATTGCATGAATAGAGTAAACGAGAAGGTTGAGAGAGAAAGACCTTATAAGCCATACGAATTCTACGGTGCACCAGATGCTGAAGAAATCATTATCGCAATGGGTTCAGTATGTGACTGCGCAGAAGAAGTTGTTGACTACCTGACAGCTCAGGGCAAGAAGGTTGGCGTACTGGCTGTAAGACTTTACAGACCATTCTCAGCTAAGCACTTCGTAGCAGAAATTCCTGAAACAGTTAAGAAGATCGCAGTTCTCGACAGAACTAAGGAACCTGGTTCAATCGGCGAACCTCTTTACCTTGACGTTATCTCAGCTCTTAAGGGCACTCAGTTCGAAAATACTTTCGTAGCTGGTGGTAGATATGGTCTTGGTTCTAAGGACGTACAGCCTGGCGACGTTCTGGCAGTATACGAGAACCTTTGGGCTGAAGAACCTAAGAAGGAATTCACACTCTCAATCACTGACGATGTAACTAACCTGTCAATCGCAGGAAGCGAAAACCCAATGGTAGCTTCACCAAGCACAGTTGCTTGTAAGTTCTGGGGTCTTGGTGCTGACGGTACAGTTGGTGCTAACAAGAACAGCGTTAAGATCATCGGCGACAACACTGACAAGTATGCTCAGGCTTACTTCCAGTATGACTCCAAGAAGTCAGGTGGTATCACTATTTCACACCTGAGATTCGGTGACGAACCTATCAAGTCAACTTACTACGTTAAGCAGGCTGACTTCGTAGCATGTCACAAGTCAATCTATCTTGAGAGATATCACATGGTAGAAGACGTTAAGAAGGGCGGAACATTCCTCCTCAACTGCCCATGGGATGCAGCAGAACTTGAAGAGAAGCTCCCAGGACACGTTAAGAGATACATCGCTCAGAACGACGTACAGTTCTACACTTGCGACGCAGTAACAATTGCTAAGGAACTTGGCCTTGGTAATAGAACAAATACAGTACTTCAGGCTGCATTCTTCAAGCTGGCTGAAATCCTGCCAATCGAAGACGCAGTTAAGTACATGAAGGCAGCAATCGAGAAATCATACGGTGCTAAGGGACAGAACATCGTAGACATGAACTGGGCTGCAGTAGATGCTGGTGTTAACAGCGTAGTTAAGGTTGACGTTCCAGCTGAATGGGCTAACGCAACAGGCGAACTGGAAGTAGTTCCTGCAGAAGGTCGTGACCAGCAGCAGACTGACTACATCAACGACATCCTCAAGCCAACAAGCGGCATGTATGGCGATGACGTTCCAGTATCAAAGTTTGTTGAAACTGCTAATGGTATGGTTCCATCAGGTACAGCAGCATTCGAGAAGAGAGGTATCGCAGTAGATATTCCTCAGTGGGAAGCTGCAAACTGCATGCAGTGTAACTGGTGCTCATACGTATGTCCACACGCTGTAATCAGACCATTCGTAATGTCAGCAGAAGAAGCTGCAGATTATGAAGGTATCGCAGTTCCATTCAAGGATGATGCAAGCAAGGTATTCACTATTGGTGTATCAGCTCTTGACTGTACTGGTTGCGGATCATGTGCAGAAGTATGTCCAGCTAGAGTTAAGGCTCTGACAATGGTTAACGCAGAGGCTAATCAGGATGACGCTCAGGAAGATTTCGATTACCTCTTCACAAATATCGGATCAAACGATGAAATCGGTGGCAACGGTTCTGTTAAGGAATCACAGTTCAAGCAGCCACTCCTCGAGTTCTCAGGCGCTTGCCCAGGATGCGGCGAAACTCCATACGCTAAGCTGGTTACTCAGCTGTTCGGCGACAGAATGTTCATTGCTAACGCAACTGGATGTTCATCAATCTGGGGTCTGTCAGCACCATCAGCACCTTACACAGTAAACAAGGAAGGTAAGGGCCCAGCTTGGTCAAACTCACTGTTCGAAGACAACGCTGAATTCGGTTATGGTATGGCAGTAGCTATGAAGGCAAGAAGAGCAGAAATGCTTCACGCTGTAGAGAGACTTGCAGGCAAGGACGAATTCGCAGACGCAGCAAACGCTTGGATCGCAGCTATGGAAGACGCTGACATGGCAGGAACTACTGGTGATGCACTGGCAGCTATCTGCGCTGGTTCAGACGATGCAGACGCTAAGTACGTTGTAGAGAACAAGGATATGCTTCCTAAGCCATCAATGTGGATCTTCGGTGGTGACGGATGGGCATACGACATCGGTTACGGTGGTCTCGACCACGTTCTGGCATCAGGCGAAAACGTAAACGTACTCGTATTCGATACAGAAGTTTACTCAAATACAGGTGGTCAGTCATCTAAGTCAACTCCTGTTGGCGCTGTAGCACAGTTCGCAGCAGCTGGTAAGGCAGTAACTAAGAAGAACCTGGCACAGATTGCTATTTCATATGGATATATCTACGTAGCACAGATCGCTATGGGCGCTAACCCACAGCAGACTCTCAAGGCTATTAGAGAAGCTGAAGCTTATGATGGTCCTTCACTCATCATCGCATACGCTCCATGTATCAACCACGGTGTTAAGGCTGGTATGAACAAGGCTATGCTGGAAATGAAGAAGGCTGTAAGAGCTGGTTACTGGAACCTGCTTAGATATAACCCAGCAGCAATCGCTGATAAGAAGAATCCACTTTCTGTTGATAGTGCTCCTCCAACTGAGAAGTACCGTGACTTCATCATGGGAGAAGTAAGATACAACTCACTGAAGCTCAAGGCTCCTGAAAGAGCAGAAAACCTCTTCACAGAAGCAGAAAAGATCGCTATGGATAGATATGCGAAGCTTGTTGAGCAGAAGAAGAATCTTGACATTTAGGCAGAAAGGAGCGATTGAAATGTTTAAAGTAGTAAAGAAAAGAGTTCTTAATGAAAACATGACATGGCTCGTTATCGATGCTCCACTGGTAGCTAAGCATGCTAAGCCTGGTCAGTTCATCATTCTGAGAACAGACGAACACGGCGAAAGAATCCCTCTCACAATGGCAGGACACGATTCAGAAGCCGGCACAATAGATCTTATCTATGCAGCAGTTGGTAGAACAACTATGCTCATGGATCAGCTTGAAGAAGGCGACTACCTCCTGGACGTAGTCGGCCCTCTCGGCAAGCCAACTGAAATGGATGGCCTGAAGAAGGTTTGCGTTGTTGGTGGTGGTACTGGTAACGCACTGGCTTATCCTCTTGCAACAGGTATGCACGATCACGGCATCGAAGTTGACATGATCGCTGGATACAAGAGCAAGGAACACGTTATCCTGGAAGACGAGTTCAGAGCAGGAACTGACAACCTTTACATCACAACTGACGACGGTTCATACGGTGAGAAGGGTTTCACAACTGACAAGCTTAAGGAACTCATCGAAGCAGGCAACAAGTATGACGAAATCGTAGCAGTAGGTCCTCCAATGATGATGAAGTTCATCTGCAAGATGGCTGAGAGCTATGGCATCCCTTCAGTAGCTTCACTGACAGCATACATGATCGACGGTACAGGAATGTGCGGCGGCTGCAGATGCGTTGTTGGTGGCGAAAACAAGTTCGTATGCGTTGACGGTCCAGAATTCGACGGCGCACTGGTAGACTGGGATGAACTTATTAAGAGAAACTCATATTACAAAGAACAGGAAGCTGATGATAGAGCTCACGTTTGCAGACTGACAGGAGGTGTACGTTACCATGATTAATTTTAAAGCGGTAAAGAACCCTATGCCTGAGCAGGATCCTCAGGTAAGAGCAAGAAACTTCAAGGAAGTATCAAGCGGATACACTGCACAGCAGGCTGTAAATGAAGCAATGAGATGCCTCAAGTGCAGAACTAAGCCATGTACTAAGGGCTGCCCAGTAATGGTTAAGATTCCTGATTTCGTAGCTAAGATCACTGAAGGCGAATTCGAGGCTGCATATCAGATTATTTCAGAAACAAGTGCACTGCCAAGAATCTGTGGTAGAGTATGTCCACAGGAAAACCAGTGTGAAGGCGTATGCGTAAGAGGTCTCAACGGCGAACCTGTTTCAATCGGTAGACTTGAAAGATTCGTATCAGACTGGCACGCAGAACACGTTATGGATTACGAAGATGCTGCTGAAGCTCCAGCTTCAAACGGCAAGAAGGTTGCAGTAGTTGGTGCTGGCCCTGCTGGTCTGACTTGCGCAGGCGACCTGGCTAACAAGGGTTATGAAGTAACTGTATTTGAATCACTGCACAAGGCTGGCGGCGTACTGGCTTATGGTATTCCTGAATTCAGACTTCCTAAGGATATCGTAGCTGCAGAAGTAGCTAAGCTGGAAGACAAGGGCGTTAAGTTCGTTACAAACGCTATTATCGGTAGAGCTGAAACAGTTGATGAACTCATGGAAGAAGGCTACGAAGCTGTATTCGTAGGTACAGGCGCTGGTCTGCCATCATTCATGAGCATCCCTGGCGAAAACCTCCTTGGTGTTTGCTCAGCAAACGAATATCTGACAAGAATCAACCTGATGAAGGGTTATCTGAGCGATTATGATACTCCAGTTCCTCCTGGCAAGAAGATTGCTGTAGTAGGTGGCGGTAACGTAGCAATGGACGCTGCAAGATGCGCACTGAGAATGGGAGCTGAGAAGGTATACATCGTATACAGAAGATCAATGGACGAAATCCCTGCTAGAAGAGAAGAAATCCACCACGCTATCGAAGAAGGAGTTGACTTCCAGCTTCTGAGAAACCCTGTACAGGTTATCGGCGACGAAAACGGTTATGTAACAGGTCTTGAATGCGTTAAGATGGAACTGGGTGCACCAGATGCATCAGGCAGAAGACGTCCTGTAGTAATCGAAGGTTCAAACTACGTACTCGATGTTGACCTGGTAATCATGGCAATCGGTACCAAGCTGAACAAGCTGATCCTTGAAACAACAGAAAACCTGGCTGCAAACGACAGAGGTGGTATCGGTACTGATGACGGTGCTGCTACAAACCGTGAAGGCGTTTACGCAGGTGGCGACGCTGTAACAGGCGCTGCAACAGTTATCCTTGCTATGGGTGCTGGTAAGACAGCAGCTGCTAGCATTGATGAATATCTCACAAACAAATAATAAATCATATTTTATGATTCTCTTTAAAGAAAAGAGGCACCTATTTCAGGTGCTTCTTTTTATGTTATAATAAGTCATCGATAACGTGTTAGAAATGAAAGGAATCATTATGTCAGACGTAGTATACGATTATTGTGGCGGATTATATATAAACCTAACTAACAGATGTCCTTGCGCTTGTGAATTTTGCATTAAGAACTTCACTGATAACCTGGGAAGTGCAGATTCACTGTTTCTGGACAAGGAACCAACAGTAGACGAAGTCATGGAAGAAATCGGACAGTGGAACATGGACGATTATGACGAAGTGGTATTTTGCGGATACGGGGAACCGACTCAGAGACTTCCAGAACTTCTTGAGATTGCTGGCAAGGTTAAGAAGGAATACGACAATAAGAGAATTCGTATCAATACAATAGGTCTTGCAGACATGATCTGGCAGGAAGAGACTACACCTAAACTTGAAGGTCTCATTGATTCCGTTAACGTGAGCATGAACGAAGCTGATGCTGAGAAGTTCGAAGAGCTTTGTCATCCGATATACGGACAGGAAGCCTACGATGCCATGCTCAAATATATTGCAGATGTTAAGAAATATGTCCCAGAAGTATCAACATCAGTTGTTGGTGTAATTTCTCAGGACTCAATCGAGAAATGCAGACAGAAGGCAGAAGAATTAGGAGTTAGATTTAGAGTAAGATAAGCAGATGAAGAGGATAACGACAGGAATTCTGGCGCATGTTGACGCCGGTAAAACTACATTATCCGAGGCGATGCTGTATAAGACTGGAGCAATCAGAAAGCTAGGTAGAGTGGACCATAAGGACGCCTTCCTTGATACAGATGCTCAGGAGAGAGAACGTGGTATCACTATTTTCTCCAAGCAGGCAGAGATGCAGGTAGGGGATACAAGTGTGCTCCTTCTTGACACTCCAGGTCACGTGGATTTCTCTTCAGAGATGGAGAGAACACTTCAGGTGCTGGATTACGCTATTCTTGTTATTAGCGGCAAGGACGGTGTTCAGGGCCATACAGTAACCTTGTGGAAGCTGCTGCGCAGGTACAATGTTCCTGCGTTTATTTTCGTGAACAAAATGGACCTGGAGACTGCTGACAAGAACGCGGTTTTCGAGAACATAAGACAGAAACTCAGCCCTAACTGTATTGAATTCGCTGGTGACTTCCTTGAAGACGAAGAAACCGCTGGATGCAGTGAAGAACTCATAGAAGAATATTTCGAAGAAGGGGCGGTTAGTGTAGCCAGCGTTGCCAAGGCTATCGCCCGCAGAGAAATGTTCCCTTGTTTCTTCGGATCAGCCCTTAAGGTTCAGGGTGTTGATGAACTCCTTGAAGCTTTCCAAGAATATACCATCGAGAAGGAATATCCTGAAGGGTTCGCGGCACGTGTTTTCAAAATAACACGTGATGGTCGCGGCGCCAGATTAACTCATATGAAGATTACAGGCGGAGTCCTTAAGGCTAAGGAACTTATCGGCGAAGAGAAGGTGGATCAGCTGCGAATCTATTCTGGAGAGAAGTTCAGAACTGTAGATGCGGCTTCAGCAGGCCAGATTCTCGCTGTAACGGGACTTGAAGAGACTTGGGCGGGACAGAACCTTGGCGCAGAGAAAAACGCTCAGAGCGCGTCTCTGGAGCCAGCATTGATATATGACGTTATACATAGTCCTGAAGATGACGTTCACACAGTGCTATCTAAGCTCCGTGAACTTGAGGAAGAAGACCCCCAGCTTCACATTACGTGGAATGACCAGATTAGAACTATCCAGATTCAGCTCATGGGCGAAGTACAGCTGGAGATTCTGAGAAACCTTATTAAAGATAGATTCGGTATGTCTCTTGAATTCGGAGAAGGCCGTATTGCGTACAAAGAAACAATTGCCAATACTGTAATCGGCGCCGGCCACTTCGAGCCACTGAGGCACTATGCAGAAGTACAGCTTCTCATGGAGCCAGGACCTAGGGGAAGCGGCGTTACAATCGATACAATCTGCAGCGAAGACGTGCTTGATAAGAACTGGCAGAGGCTCATTGCTACTCATCTTGTTGAGAGGGAGCATCCGGGCGTTCTCATGGGCGCTGCACTCACTGACATTAAACTGACAATTGCTGCCGGAAGGGCCCACCTGAAACACACGGAAGGTGGCGACTTCAGACAGGCTACATATAGAGCAATCAGACAGGGCCTTATGAAGGCTGAATGCCTGCTTCTCGAGCCTTGGTACACCTTCACCCTTGAAGTGCCTCAGGACATGGTAGGAAGCGCCATGGCCGACATTCAGAGAATGAGCGGCACCTTCGAAATGCCGGTAACAGAAAACGGCATGTCGGTTCTCACAGGCCGGGCGCCAGTATCTGAGATGAAGGACTATCAGTCCAAGGTTAACTCATATACTAAGGGCCACGGACACCTTATCTGTAACGTGGAAGGCTACGATGTCTGCCACAACCAGGATGAAGTGCTGGCGGGTAGCATATATGATCCGATGAGAGATATCGCTAATCCTGCTGACTCAGTATTCTGCTCCCACGGTGCAGGCTACAACGTCAGATGGGATGAAGTTGACGATATGGTCCACACAAGCGTGTATATTCCTGGGGTTACAGCGATTAGAGAAGAGGCGGATAGCACGCCGGCTGCGTACACTTCTGTAAGCAACAGGACGTACACTGACGAGGATTTCAGCGGTCCTGCATTCGTTCACGCACCTGACAGAACTGTGCGAAAGGAGCGTAGAGCCCCTCGGGTAATCGAAGGCGAGAGGGTGGTCCGCAAGACCAAGTCCATGGAGGTGCTCCCAGAGTTTATTCTCGTTGATGGGTACAATATTATCTTTGCGTGGGATGAACTTAAGGCCCTGGCCAAGGTGAATATCGACGCTGCCAGGGATGCCCTCATCGAGATTATGCAAAATTTCCAAGGGTACAAAAACTGCGACGTTGTAGTCGTCTTCGACGCATACAAGATTAAGGGCGGCGAGCGCCGCGTGGTCAAGCACGACAACGTGACCGTTGTCTACACTCAGGAAGCAGAAACGGCCGATGCCTACATTGAGAAAACTACGTATGAGATTGGCCACAAATACAGAGTCCGCGTTGCCACTTCTGACCGTCTTGGGCAGATGATCATCATCGGTAACGGTGCATTTAAGATAAGTGCTCCCGACTTCAAGAAGGAAGTTGAGGCGGCAAATCAGGACATCGCCAAGATGCTTGAGGAACACAATAGACGAAACGGACGCGAGCATAAGAACACAATTAAGATAAAAAAATAAGAGATTGATCGGGGTGATCAATCTCTATTTTTTATTATTGTAAATGAACATCCAGATAGCCACGCCTGCAATCATGCAGTAGCCGATAACGCTGAAAATATCAGGTATCTGTGCGAAGAATATAAATCCTAAACCTGCGGCGAAGATGATTTGTGTGTAGTCGTAAACAGAAACTTCTCTTGCTGGCGCGTGGGTGTATGCCGCGGTAATTGTAAACTGACCGCCAGCTGCTGACAGACCTGCGCAAAGGAGC
>JAGHTQ010000166.1 GCA_018065295.1 Candidatus Colimonas fimequi
CATCGTAGGAGGTATTTATTATGCAAAGAGAATCGCAATTAATGGTTTCGGTAGAATCGGTAGACTTTCATTCAGAAAGGTATTTGGCGATCCTGATTTCGAAGTAGTAGCAATCAACGACCTGACAAGCCCTGACATGCTTGCACACCTGCTGAAGTACGACTCAGCACAGGGTTCATACGCTAGAGAACACGAAGTAGTTGCTGGCGAAGGTTCAATCACAGTTGATGGTAAGGAAATCCCTGTATACGCACAGGCAGATCCTGCACAGCTCCCATGGGGCGACCTGAACGTAGACGTAGTTCTGGAATGCACAGGTTTCTTCGCATCAAAGGCTAAGTCACAGGCTCACCTGGATGCTGGCGCTAAGAGAGTTCTGATCTCAGCTCCTGCTGGAAACGATCTCCCAACAATCGTATTCAACACAAACCACGAAGTACTGACTGCTGAAGATACAATCGTTTCAGGTGCATCATGCACAACTAACTGCCTGGCTCCAATGACTAAGGCTCTGAACGACTACAAGGAAATCAAGACTGGTTTCATGACAACTATTCACGCTTACACTGGCGACCAGATGATCCTGGACGGACCACACAGAAAGGGCGACTTCAGAAGAGCAAGAGCTGGCGCTGTAAACATCGTTCCTAACAGCACAGGCGCTGCTAAGGCTATCGGTCTGGTAATTCCAGAACTGGCTGGCAAGCTGACAGGTTCAGCACAGAGAGTTCCAGTTCCAACTGGTTCAATCACAATCCTGGACGCAGTAGTAGTAGACGAAACTGAATCAGTAACAGTTGAGAGCGTTAACGCTGCAATGAAGGCTGCTGCTAACGAATCATTCGGTTACACTGAAGAAGAACTGGTTTCAAGCGACATCATCGGCATGAGCTTCGGTTCACTGTTCGACGCAACTCAGACAGTTGTACAGCAGTTCGCTCCTGGCATGTACGAAGTAAGAATCGTATCATGGTATGACAACGAAATGTCATATGTAAGCCAGCTGGTAAGAACTCTGGACTACATGGCAACTTTATAATATAAGGTTGTAATCCTCTTAATTATGACAAATGGCAACATTGCTGTAAAATAAAATAAATAATGCAAACGGAAGGCTGCTCTCATTCGAGAGCAGTTTTTCGTTTTTGCGCAAAACAAAAAACGCGATGGAATTCCAGCACGTTTTTTTGTTTCAATCTGCGTGTGCCAGTCCTTCGGGTCTGGCACCGCTCCTCTTACCCGCGAGCAGCATACTCCTTCATGATCCCTACGGATGCGCTGCATCCTAAGCGATCGGCGCCGGCTTCTATCATTGCCAGGGCGTCATCCAGAGTTCGGATGCCGCCTGAGGCCTTAACCTGCTCGCCGGTCCCTGTGTTCTTGGCCATAAGCTGAACATCCTCAGCAGTAGCACCGCCAGTAGAAAAACCAGTTGAAGTCTTGATGAAGTCAGCACCAGCTTCAGTAACCAGAGTGCATGCCAGCTTCTTCTCTTCATCTGTGAGAAGACATGTCTCGATGATAACCTTGAGGATTGCATCAGCATGGTGGCACGCGTCTGCAAGGATCTTAATCTCTCGGATAATTGGAGTAGCATCGCCTTCCTTGAGGCAGCCGATGTTGATAACCATATCGACTTCCTTAGCGCCGTCCTTAAGGGCTACTTCTGTCTCAACCAGCTTGCCCTGAGTTGACATGGCACCGAGAGGGAAACCAACAACTGTAGCAACCTTAACATCAGTAGATGCCAGGGCATCAGCACACATCTTAACGTGGCAGCTGTTAACACAAACTGAAGCGAAATCGTATTCAGCAGCCTCCCGGCAGATACGAAGAATCTGCTCTCTAGTAGCATCAGCCTTAAGAAGAGTATGGTCAAAATACTTGTTAAATGGTTTCATATATTCCCTCCGTTAGCAATTATTGGGTATATAGGCACAAACTATATCAAAGCCTATATTATAAGTATCACTATATGTCAGTAGTCACATTGTTTTTTTGTTACTTTGATTATATAATAAAACCAACGACATTTGAGGAGTAGATTTATGAAAATTCCAGAACTATTTGAGAGAAAAAAACCAGTATTCTCATTTGAAATATTACCACCTAAGAAGGAAGCAAGCGTAAGCACAATCTTCGAAACAGTTAAGGGACTTACAGAGTGCGACCCTGATTTTATCAGTGTTACATACAGCGCTGGCGGTAGCCAGAACAATGAACTTACTTGTGAAATCGCAGCTAGAATCAAGCATGAATTCTACATTGAGCCGGTAGCTCATCTCACATGTATGAACTCATCTAAGCTTGACGTTAGAATCATGATCGAGAGATTTATCGATGCTGAGATTGAGAACGTAATGGCACTTCGCGGCGACACAGTTGCAGGTAAGGAGCAGACAGATTTCAAGCACGCTAATGAACTGGCAATCGAACTGCAGAGAAGATGCGCAGACAGAATCGACATCCTGGGAGCATGCTATCCAGAAGGTCATTCAGAGAGCAAGTCACTTGAAGAAGATATCCACAACCTGAAGTATAAGCTTGGTGCTGGTACTAAGGTTCTCATTTCACAGCTCTTCTTCGATAACGATAAGTTCTATTCATATTTAGGCAAGTGCAGAAATCTGGGTATCAACGTACCTATTTCAGCAGGTATCATGCCTATCGTTAAGAAGCAGCAGATCGATAGAACAGTAGCCCTCAGCGGAGCATCACTTCCACCAGAATTCCAGAAGATGATTGCTGTATATGGCGACGATCCACAGGGCCTTTATAATGCTGGTATCGAATACGCTATTAATCAGGCAAGAGATCTGATTATTAACGGCGTAGACGGCGTTCATTTATATACAATGAACAATGCAGACGTTGCAAGAAGAGTTCACGATGGCATTAAGGACTTATTATAATACGAAGTATGGATATTAAGGTTTCTCGGCCTATAGACCGTGAGAAATGGCTTATGTATCTGGGAGTCAAGGGCCAGCCTGATGAAAGGCTGAGCGGAGAACTTGATAGAGCGGAGAAGGTGCTCCTTCAGGAAGCTCGTATCAAGGGCATCTACAGAGTGCTCCCTAGAGAAGATGTGAAGACCAGCGGCTTTAGCGTTGCTAAGCATCTTGAAGGCTGCCACAAGGTGGCAGTAATGGCCGTGACACTTGGCATAGGCGTGGACAATTTAATAAGAAATAAACAGATTACAGATATGGCTTTCGCGGTTATTTTGGACTGCGGAGCCTCTCTGCTTATTGAGAGCGCATGCGATGCCTTCGAGAAAGAGATAAGGGAGAGCGTGGGCGATTTTACTACGTCCAGATTTAGTCCAGGATACGGAGACTATCCGCTGGAGCATCAGGAGGACGTACTTAGATATACCGACGCCAGCAGGAAGATTGGCATCAATGCCACCGACAACTGCCTGCTCGTTCCTAGGAAGTCGGTAACAGCACTCATCGGCATTGCAGATCATCCAGTCACTGGAAGACTGGCTACATGCGGCGAATGCGTGCTTAGAGAGAAGTGTACTTTGAGAAAAGAGGGGAAACACTGTGGCGATTGATTTTAAAAACAGATTCATCATGTTAGACGGCGGCATGGGCACAATGCTCCAGGAAGCTGGAATGACTCCTGACGAAACGTCAGCTCAGTTCGGACTTCGCTGTCCGCAGGTTCTGACAAATATTCATAATAAATATGTAGATGCAGGTTCTGACATTTTATATGCTAGCACTTTTAGTATAAACGGACGCAAGCTTGACAAGCTGGGCAAGAGCCTTCAGGAGGCTGTTGATATCGTTATCGATGCAGCCCTTGAATCCAAGAAACGTGCGACGGAGAAGTACGGTAGAGAGGTCTATGTTGCCCTTGATATTGGCCCAATCGGAGAACTCCTTGAGCCAATGGGTACCCTGGCATTTGAAGATGCCTACGAGACGTTTGCTGAGCTTGTGAGGGCCGCTAAGGACAAAGTTGACCTGGTGAGCGTTGAAACAATGACGGACCTCTACGAGGTAAAAGCAGCCGTTCTGGCGGTGAAGGAGAATTCTGATCTTCCAGTCATCGTATCCATGAGTTTCGAGGCTAACGGCAGAACTTTCACAGGCACAAGCCTTGAGGCTATGGCACTGACATTAACTGGTCTTGGCGTTGATGCAATGGGTATCAACTGCTCCCTGGGACCAGAAGAAATATATCCGATGATCATGGAGCTTAGCAGCTATACTGACATTCCAGTTTTCGCTAAGCCAAACGCTGGACTGCCTGATCCTAACACTGGCGAATACGCCATGAACGCTGAGGATTTCGCAGGCCAGATGAGCAGATACATCACTTCAGGAATCAATATTCTGGGCGGATGCTGCGGTACAACTCCAGACTTCATCGCGGGTCTTAAGAAGGCAGCAGATGAGAATGAACTTGGAGAGACTACTGCGCAGGTTAAACCTTTGCGCGTGTGCAGCGGCAATACGGTAGTAACTGTTGACCACGTGACAGTAATCGGCGAGAGAATCAATCCAACAGGCAAGAAGCGTCTTAAGCAGGCCCTCATCGATGAGGATTACGACTATATTTTAAGCCAGGCTATCGAGCAGATCGATGCAGGCGCTGAGATCCTTGACGTTAACGTAGGCGTTCCTAAGCTGGACGACGTTAAGATGCTCCCAAGAGTTGTCAAGAAGCTGCAGTCAATTACAGGCCTGCCACTTCAGATTGACTCGGGCAATCCTGAGGCAATTGAAGCGGCCCTTCGCGTATATAATGGTAAGGCGATCGTTAACTCCGTTAACGGCGAGCTGAAGGTTATGGAGAATATCCTGCCGATCGTTAAGAAATACGGTGCAGCCGTTGTTGGTCTGACTCTCGATGAGAACGGTATTCCTGCTAAGGCTGAAGAGCGTTTCGCCATTGCAGAGCGCATTCTCGCAAAGTGTCTTGAGTACGGCATTCCTAAGGAAGACGTCATCATCGACTGCCTGACGCTGACAGTGTCAGCTCAGCAGAAGGAAGTTGTTGAGACCTTGAAGGCTTTGCGTATGGTTAAGGAGAAACTGGGACTGAAGACTGCTCTTGGCGTATCCAATATCAGCTTCGGACTTCCGGTTAGACCAATCGTCAACAGAACGTTCCTGACAATGGCCATGGAATGCGGTCTGGACCTGCCGATCATCAATCCGAATAGCGAAGATATGATGTCATCAATCTTCGCCTTCCACGTGCTTCACAACATCGACGAGAATTCTGTGAAGTTCATTGAGAGATACGGCAATATGGAGGTAACTGGAACTACAATTTCTGCGAAAAGTTCCAATAATTCCACACAATCAACAAAAAACTCGGGCGAACATGATGTATTCTATACTATAGAAAAAGGAATGAATAACGAGACTGTAGCCCAGGTTATGAAACTTCTTGAGACTAACGACGAGATGACTGTCGTTAACTCACATCTCATTCCTGCTCTTGATAGAATCGGACAGGGATTTGAGAAGGGAACAATTTTCCTGCCACAGATGCTTCAGGCAGCTCAGGCTGCTCAGGCTGGATTCGACGTGATCAAGAAACGTCTTGCAGAGTCAGGGGAGAAGCAGGTGTCACAGGGACCGATTATTATTGCTACAGTTAAGGGTGACATTCACGATATTGGTAAGAACATTGTTAAGGTCATCATGGAGAACTATGGATTCGAGATGATTGACCTGGGTAAGGACGTTGCTCCAGAAACGATTCTTGAGGTTGTACTCGAGAAGGATATTAAGATGGTAGGTCTTAGTGCTCTCATGACAACAACTCTCAAGGCTATGGAAGATACGATCAAGCTGGTTAGAGAACATAGACCAGATTGTAAGTTCTTCGTTGGAGGCGCCGTTGTTACTGCTGACTACGCTGAGAAGATTGGCGCAGACTTCTACTGTAAGGACGCCATGAAGTCAGTTGAGGCAGCTCAGGAGGTATTCAATGGGCAAGTTTAGTATGTGGCTTCAGAGAATTACATATGGAAGATATGGTACGGATAACCTGAATAAGTTTTTGCTTACGGTTTCCCTGATTTGCATTGTCGCGAATGTCTTTATCCATTCATATGCTCTGAGACTTCTTACTGTTCTGCTGCTCATATTAGTATATTGTAGAATGTTTTCTCGTAACTTCCCGGCTCGTGCCAGGGAGAACGAGAGATACCTGGCCATGACTAACAGGTTCAAGAGGAGCAACCATAGTGGCTCATATAGCTCTGGAACAGGATATGGTTATGGGTATGGAGCGAACACAGGATATAGTGGTCCTCGTCCTAAGGCAACTAAGCAGAAAGCGGATCCTAATTACAAGATTCTCCGCTGCCCAGCATGTTCTGGTAAGCTTAGAGTACCTAAGGGAGTGGGTAAGATTAACATCACTTGCCCTCACTGTAATCTGAAGTTTGTTAAGAAAGTTTAATAAACGTTGGAAATTAGCCGTTTGACAAGGTAACTGTCAAACGGTGTTTTTTTGTGGTTTTTCTCATTTGCCGTATTGTCACGAATACCCAATATCTGCTATAATTCTAAAGTACGCAACACAAGATATAGATTTATAA
>JAGHTQ010000087.1 GCA_018065295.1 Candidatus Colimonas fimequi
GTTTCAACCCCACAAATTCTGTATAGAATTTCTTCGACGCAACGATATCTCTGCACATGATTGTCATTCTGAACTTCTTCATACTAACCTCTCTTCTGGAGCAAAGTAACACATTCGCAGTGCTTAGTCATTGCAAAATTGTCAAACGGCTTAATTGTCTTAACGTCATATCCGTAGTACTGCATGTAATAAAGGTTCTCAACGAGAGTCTTAGGATTACATGAGATATATACGATCTGGTCAACGCCGTAACCGATAATCTTATCCATAGCGTCTGTTGACATACCAACTCTTGGTGGGTCAACGACGATAACTTCTGGCTTGTCGTCGATGGAATCAAGAACCTTGAATACGTCGCCAGCAATGAACTTGCAGTTGTCTAGTCCATTGAGTGCAGCATTAACCTTGGCTGACTCAACAGCTCCCTCGTTAATCTCGATACCGATAACTTCTGACGCCTTCTGTGCCAGAACCTGTGTGATTGTACCAGTACCGCAGTAAAGGTCGAATACCTTCTTGTTCTCGAAATCGTCGATCAGGTTAACAGCATATGAGTAAAGATTCTCGATAGCTTCAACGTTAGTCTGGAAAAACGCGAAGGCGCTAACCTTAAACTTAAGGCCGAAGATTTCTTCCATATAATAATCCTGGCCATAAAGAACTCTCAGCTCATCGCAGTAAACTGCATCAGCAAGTCTGTCGTTGATAGTTCTCAGAACGCCTACAACCTTGTGCTCCAGGTCGAGACCATTGATCATATCAACGTAGCCCTGTTCGTCGAAACCTTCTTCTGAACTTGTGCAAACGTTAATGAGCAGTTCGCCAGTTCTAACACCTCTACGAACGATAAGGTGTCTCATGAGACCTGTGTGCTTACGCTTGTGATAATGACTGTATCCACGTTCCTGAACAAACTCCAGTGTACCCTTGAGTACCTTGTTAAAGTCCTCATGTACCAACTGGCATTCATCAACAGTAACGATTGACATGAAATGACCCTTCTTGTGCATGCCAAGTGTAGTTGGACCATCCTTGACCATGTCACCAAAGGTATATTCCATTTTATTTCTATATCCGTACTGGCAAGGTGCTGGTTCGATAGGAAGTAAGCCTTCGTGCTTAATGTCCTTTCGTTCTACTAATCCTCTTACCTCGCCAAACTTATTACTAATCTGTTCTTCGTATGGCACACCCTGATAAGTGCAGCCACCACAAATCTGACAATCTCTACAAATATCCATTAAAATCTCCCATATGCATCGTAGAATTCCTTCTTGTATTCAGGGAATCTATCTTCATCAATCGCCTTCCTGATGTTATCCATTGTATCTACCAGGAAGTGCAGGTTATGTTCTGTCATGAGCATTGAACTGAGCATTTCGTCAGCCTTAAATAGATGGCGGAGATATGCTCTTGAGTAGTTCCTGCAAGTATAGCAGTTACACTTGTGATCAAGTGGTGTGAAGTCTCTAGCAAACTTAGCGTTCTTAATGTTAAGTCTACCTTCTGAAGTCATTGCCATGCCATGACGAGCAATTCTTGTTGGCAGTACGCAGTCGAACATATCAAGACCACGCTCAACTCCTTCGAACAAGTAGTCAGGGCTGCCAACACCCATCAAGTATCTAGGCTTATCCTTAGGCAGGTAATCTACGCAATCATCCAGCATGTCACACATGAGTTCCTTAG
Source organism: Candidatus Colimonas fimequi (assembly GCA_018065295.1). Lineage (GTDB taxonomy): Bacteria > Bacillota > Clostridia > Peptostreptococcales > Anaerovoracaceae > Lentihominibacter > Lentihominibacter fimequi. Next base: position 1,690 of record JAGHTQ010000087.1, read on the forward strand.
GTTCACCTACTGACAATCCGCCGATAGCGTATCCTGGCAGATCCATATCAACAATCTGCTCCGCGCTCTCCTTACGGAGATCCTTGTACATACCACCCTGCATTATGCCAAAGAGTGCCTGCTTATCAGTATTCTTGTGATAATCCTTACAACGCTGCAGCCATCTAGTTGTTCTCTCAAGTGAGTTCTTAACATAGTGCCAGTCAGCCGGATATGGTGCGCATTCATCGAATGCCATTATGATATCTGAACCAAGAGCATTCTGAACTTCCATTGACTTCTCTGGTGAGAGCATATGCTTACTACCATCGATAAATGAACGGAACTGAACACCTTCTTCAGTAATCTTTCTCATTGGACCAAGGCTAAAAACCTGGAAACCGCCGCTGTCTGTAAGGATTGGCTTGTCCCAGTTCATGAACTTGTGAAGTCCACCAGCTTCCTTAACAATCTCGTGACCTGGTCTCAGATAAAGGTGGTAAGTGTTACTGAGAATAATCTGTGCACCCAGTTCCTTAACCTCTCCAGGTCTCATTGCCTTAACAGTTGCTGCTGTTCCTACTGGCATGAAGATTGGAGTCTGAATTTCACCGTGAGGTGTTGTAATCTTACCCCTTCTTGCCTTGGTTCTAGTATCAGTTTTAAGTAATTCGAATTTAAGTGCTGTCATGTCTTCTCCTTATTCAATGAACATGGCATCGCCGTATGAGAAGAAGCGATATCTCTCGCGAATAGCTTCCTCGTAAACTTCAAGTATTGCTTCCCTATTATACAGTGCTGAGATTAGCATGAGAAGTGTTGATTTAGGCAGATGGAAGTTTGTAATCAGGCTCTGAATGATCTTAAATTCATATCCAGGATAAATGAAAATGCCTGTGCTTCCGCTGCCAGCCTTAACCTGCATGCATCCAGCCTCTTCGTCGTAGTAAGCTGCACTCTCAACAGTTCTTGTTGATGTTGTGCCGACACTGATAACTCTGCGACCTTCTCTCTTGGCACGGTTAATTGCCTCAGCTGCCTCTTCGCTTACCATATATTCTTCGAAGTGCATTGAATGCTCCTCGATAGTCTCAACCTTAACTGGTCTAAATGTACCGATACCTAAGTGCAAAGTAACATACGCCAGTTCCACACCCTTCTCCTTAGCAGCTTCCAGCAGTTCTTCTGTGAAATGAAGACCTGCAGTTGGCGCTGCAACGGAACCTTCGTCCTTGCAGTATACAGTCTGGTATCTATCCTTATCGTCATCTTCGCTTGTTCTCTCGATGTATGGTGGAAGTGGCATGCTGCCTACTTCTTCCAGTCTCTCCATAAAGATGCCTTCGTATTCGAATTCAACGATTCTTGTGCCATCTGGACCATAGTCCATAATCTTGGCACGAAGGAGTGGTGACTCGCAAAACATAACGCTATCGCCTGGCTTAAGTCTCTTGCCTGGCTTAACCATTGTTTCCCAAGTGTCACCTTCAAGTCTCTTGATAAGAAGGAATTCTATCTTCGCCCCAGTTCCTTCTTTTACGCCAAAAAGACGTGCTGGTAGAACCTTCGAATTGTTCAGTACCATCAAGTCTCCTGGTTTCAAATATTCAAGAATATCGTAAAAATGCCTGTGGTCCAGTTTGCCGCTATCCCTATGGACAACGAGAAGCCTGGACGAGTCACGCTTGTCCGCTGGCTTCTGAGCAATCAGTTCCTCAGGCAGATTGTAATCAAAGTCTGTAATCTTCATTAATTGTCTTCCTCTTTGTCGTATTCAATGCCTAAGTGTCTATAGGCCATCTCGGATACAACTCGGCCCTTCTGAGTTCTATGAAGGAACCCGGCCTGAATAAGATATGGCTCATAGACGTCTTCTATTGTAACACGTTCTTCGCCAATTGAGGCAGCAATTGTTTCAATTCCTACAGGTCCACCCTTAAATCTCTCAATAATTGTGCGCAGAATCTCCCTATCCAGGTGTTCTAAGCCCATCATGTCTACTCCAAGGGCATTGAGAGCCTGTCTTGTGATGTCAAGATTGATAGCACCTTCGCCTCTAACCTGTGCGAAGTCTCTTACTCTCTTGATCATTCTGTTAGCAATACGAGGTGTTCCTCTTGATCTGAGAGCCATCTCTGTCAATGACTCGTCGTCAATAGGAACATCAAGAAGATTCGCTGATCTTGAAATAATGTCCTTAAGTTCGTCAGTCTCATACATTTCAAATTTAAGATTAACGCCAAATCTGTCTCTTAATGGCGCACTAAGACTGACCGCTCTTGTAGTCGCACCTATAAGAGTGAACTTAGCTATATCGAGTCTAATGGAACGAGCTGATGGTCCCTTACCGATAACGGTATCCAGGGCATAGTCTTCCATAGCAGAATATAGTAC
>JAGHTQ010000169.1 GCA_018065295.1 Candidatus Colimonas fimequi
TCGCATCCTACGAAGCACGCCTGAATCCATCCCTTCTTCATGACTGATGAGGCCATGTTATCACAAATGAGAGTCACATCAACTCCTGCCATCTCAAGTTCGTAGGCAGTAAGTCTTGCTCCCTGCAGAAGAGGTCTAGTCTCATCTGCGAATACTTTAATCTTAACACCATTTTCTTGACCTAATAATATTGGGCCAAGGGCAGTTCCATATCTTGACGTTGCAAGGGGACCTGCATTGCAGTGAGTCAGAACACCGTCTCCGTCCTTAATAAGACTAAGTCCGTATTCCGAAATCTTCCTGCACATATCCATGTCTTCCTCATGGATTCTGATTGCTTCGTCCTTAAGGCGGACAATCAGCCACTGCTGAGCCTCCGCGTCAGCAGTCTCTGAGCCTTCTGCTCTTGCTGTCTCTATCATTCTGTCAACAGCCCACGCCAGGTTTACTGCTGTAGGTCTTGATGACTTCAGGTACTCACCGTCCTTAGCAAGATTTCCTGCAAAGTCGTCACATACCCCGCGCCTTGCGGCAAGAACATAGAGACAGTACGCTGCACAAATGCCGATTGCCGGAGCACCGCGCACTCTCAGCTTCTGTATTGCTTCAAACATTTCATCTGGCTTCTCAAGTTCCAGATACTTCGTCTCATTAGGAAGCAGGCTCTGGTCGAGTATAACTACTGCGAGCCCGTTTTCTCTAAGTCTGACATTGTCTATATGTGTAACACTTCTAATACTCATAACTATGCTGCCACTTCACCATTTCTTACGAAGTAGTTCTCATACCAGATGATGAATGAGTAGATAGTCCAGATTCTCTTCATGTTATGAGCCTTGTCTTCTCTATGGTTCTCAAGAAGTCCAACGATGTAGTCGATGTTGAAGAATTCCTTAGCAACATCGCCAGTGAACTTATCCATAACCATGTTGTAGAACTTATCCTGCTTGAGCCAGTCGTTAAGTGGTACTGGGAAGCCTCTCTTAGGCATGCTTGCCTGCTTCTCTGGAACCTGCTTACGAGCTGCGCCTCTAAGAGCGATCTTAGTCAGGTTCTTGCTTACTCTATGCTTACTTGGAATGCTGAGAGCTACCTTGAGCATTTCCTTATCAAGGAATGGTACTCTAAGTTCCAGTGAGTGAGCCATACTCATTCTGTCAGCCTTAACCAGGATATCCTGTACAAGCCATGTGTTCATGTCAACATACTGCATTCTTGTGATGTCGTCTTCACCTACGCATCTGTCGAAGAACATCTTAGAATACTCTGATGGTTTCTTAGCTGGAATGTTAGGATTTAAGAGCTTATCTCTCTCAGTCCAGTTAAAGTTATAGTTGTTTCTGATGTAGTATTCGTCTACTGTCTGAGCACCTCTAGTGAGGAATCTCTTGCCGTGGAATCCGTTTGGCAGAGCCTTAGCAACGCCTGCTGCAGCCTTACGAGCGAATCCTGGAACCTTCTTCTGGTAATCCTGGAAAGCAAGTGGATCCTGATAGTAGTAGTAACCGCCGAACAGTTCATCAGCGCCTTCGCCTGAAAGAACTACCTTAACCTGTTCTGCTGCCTTCTGAGCCAGGAAGTATAATGCTACTGCTGATGGGTTTGGCAGTGGTTCGTCCATGTAGTACTGAACGTATGGCACTGCATCGAAGTATTCATCTGCAGAAATCTTCTTAGTGTAAATATCAACGCCGATAGTATCAGCGAAGTCCTCTGCGTACTTAAGTTCGCTGTACTTCTCTTCTACGAAACCAACTGAGAAAGTCTTAAGCTGGTGATCCTTAGAAATCTCCTTAACTACGTATGATGAGTCAACACCTGATGAGAGGAAGCAGCCTACTTCAACGTCAGCGATGCTGTGAGCCTTAATGCTGCCGTCGAATGTCTCTGCGATAATGTCTTCCCATTCTTCCAGCGACTTGCTGTCATCGATGTCATACTTCATGATGTAGTAAGGTTCGATGTTGATGCTACCGTCCTTAGTTGCTGTGAAGCAGTGTCCTGGTGGCATCTTATATACGTTCTTGAACAGAGTTTCGTTTGTTGGAATGAATTCGAAGCAAAGGTATTCAGGAATTCTATCTCTGTTCAGTTCCTTCTGGAAATAAGGGTTAGCAGTGAACGCCTTGATTTCTGATGCGAACATCAGGTCGCCGTCCTTGCTGTAATAGAAGAAAGGCTTGATTCCGAAGATGTCACGTGCGCCGAACATTGTCTGTTCTTTCATGTCCCAGATGATGTATGCGAACATACCTCTCAGCTTCTTAGTGAACTCCTTGCCGTATTCTTCATATCCATGAATCAGAACTTCTGAGTCAGCGTCGCAGCTGAATACGTGACCCTTAGCGATAAGGTCTTCTCTCAGTTCCTGATAGTTGTAAATTTCTCCGTTAAATACCAGAACCTTAGTCTTGTCTTCGTTATATATTGGCTGGCTGCCGCCTTCCAGGTCGATGATACTAAGTCTTCTGAATCCCAGAGCTACGCTCTCATCAACGAAGTT
>JAGHTQ010000232.1 GCA_018065295.1 Candidatus Colimonas fimequi
AATTTATAGTATAATTAATTTAGGTTTATGATTTTTATCAGGAGGAAATAAAATGGTAAAGAACGAAGCATTAGGAATGATCGAAACTAAGGGTTTAGTAGGTTCAATCGAAGCTGCAGATGCTATGGTTAAGGCTGCAAACGTATACCTCATCGGTAAGGAATTCGTAGGTGGCGGACTTGTAACAGTTATGGTAAGAGGAGACGTAGGCGCTGTTAAGGCTGCTACAGATGCTGGTGCTGCTGCTGCTCAGAGAGTTGGCGAACTGCTTTCAGTACACGTAATTCCTAGACCACACGTTGAAGTTGAAGACATTCTCCCACAGAAGAAGTAATTCGACTGAATTTAAATTTTATTCTTTAAACTAATTGTAGGGGCGGATTCGTCCGCCCCCTATATATATTTTGAAATGGTGTATTAAATGAGAAGCACATTTACAAGCAGGTGTTAAGAATGAAAAACTTTAATTTGACAACAAATGTATATTTCGGAGAGAATTCTCTGGAAGCATTAGAACAACTTAACAACGAAAACGTACTCATTGTCTGTGATGACTTCATGCTCAAGTCAGGCATTGTAGATAAAATAAAGGGTTACCTGGATGGCAATCAGGTAAATGTTTTTAGCAAGGTCGTTCCAGATCCACCAATTGAGATCGTGGCTGAAGGTATCAGATTCCTGCAGCAGGTTGATGCAACAATTATTGTTGCAGTAGGTGGTGGTTCATCAATCGACGCTGCTAAGGCAATAAGAGAACTTGCAACAAGAATGAACATTGCACATATTCACGAGTGCTATGCTATTCCAACTACAAGTGGAACAGGTTCAGAAGTTACAAGATTCTCAGTAATTACTAACTCTGCAGAGGGAGTTAAATACCCACTGGTAAATGATTCACTTCAGCCAATGGTAGCAATTCTTGACCCATCACTGGTAGCATCTGTGCCACCAGCAATCACTGCAGATACTGGTATGGACGCTCTCACACATGCACTTGAAGCCTATGTTTCAACAGAATCTAATGACTTCACAGATGCATTAGCAGAGAAGGCTATCACAATTCTTATGAAGTTCCTGCCATACGCTTATGCTCATGGCGATGACATGGAAGCAAGAGAGAAGGTTCATAACGCAGCATGTCTGGCAGGCATGGCATTTAACAAGGCTGGCCTTGGTATATGTCATAGTATTGCTCACCAGATTGGTGCTAAGTTCCACCTTTCACATGGTAGAAGTAATGCAATCGTGCTCCCATACGTAATTGACTTCAGTGCACATCTGGACGGACCTGAAGAAACAGTAGCAGCAAGAAAATATCAGAGAATAGCTAAGCTGATTGGTCTGCCATACGCAAGCGTAGGTCTTGCAGTAAGCAGTCTTGAAGTTCGCATCGAAGAGATGCAGAGACTGTTCGGTATTCCTAAGAACCTGACAGGCGCAGGAATCACTCAGGAACAGATTAAGCAGTACAAGAACGATATGGTTAAGGCTGCACTTAACGACACATGCACAGAAACAAACCCAAGAATCGTTGGTTCAGCGGATATTGAGACAATCATCCGCAAGGTTGCAGGTCACTATTAATTAACGTAGAAGACGTTTCAAGTAATTAACAAATAACTAACTAATAAAAACACCTTGATGATCAGTAACATCAAGGTGTTTTTTTATTCTTATTAAAATGTTCCGGATACCTTACCATCCTTATAGATGAAAATGCAATTTGCCCAGCATTCTCTCATAATGTTCTCGACAAAAGCAATATCCTTATCGATAGGATCCTGGTAATACTCGATATTATCTTTATCCTTAAGCTGCGGGAGAAGTATTCTCATAGCGGCGCATTTACCGCATCCGATGCATCTATTTCTATCTATAACAACCAATGTTAATACCTCCTTCGTACAGTTAGATTATACCTTAGAAACGGCTTGATTACAACGATTGGTGTGATAAAATATGTTCAAGAGACAAGAGAAGAAAGGGTTAAAAATGAGCGTACTTAAATCATATAATCCGGCCACTGGAGAGCTCCTGGGAGACGTTCCTGTAGCCACAGAAGAAGAGATAAAATCAGTCGTTGCCAAGGCTCACCAGGCCCAGAAGGCGTGGGGCGCCCTTGACATTGATCAGCGTATAGATATTTTGACTAAAGCAGGAGCTGAGCTTCAGAAGGAATCTCAGAAGATAGCTGTACTTCTTAGCAGAGAAATGGGTAAGGACTTCCGCAGAAGCTATGGCGTAGTTGCCGGCTCAGCTGGCAGCATCAGCTACGTTGCAGGAACAGTTAAGGAAGCCGTTCAGCCAGTTGCTGTATACGGTGGTCAGGCCACAATAGAATATAATCCAATTGGCGTATGCGCCATTATTTCACCTTGGAACTATCCTGTTTCAATGGCTCACTGGATGCTTATTCCGGCTCTCACAGCAGGCAATGCCGTTGTTCTCAAGCCATCAGAGGAAACTCCGCTGGTTGCTTTAGCATACGTTAACGTGCTCAACAGAGTGCTTCCAGAAGGGGTTCTTCAGATCGTATTCGGCGACGAAGAGCAGGGCAAGATGTTAGTTAAGTCAGACGTTCAGCTTATCGGATTCACTGGCTCCATGGAAGCTGGCCAGGACATTATGTCATCAGCTGGTCGTGGTCTTAAGCAGGTAATTATGGAACTGGGCGGCAAAGATCCATGCATCGTTCTCGACGACGCAGACCTGGACGAAGCCGTTAGCTTCGCAGTTGCAAACAGCCTTGAGAACGCTGGCCAGATGTGCATATCAACAGAGCGAGTTTTCGTTGAGAGCAGCATCTATGATGAGTTCGTTGCTAAGGCTTGCCAGTACATTAGATATTTCCGCGTTGGTCCGTTCACAGACCAGATGGCAAACGTTGGTCCGATTATCAACGAGCACCAGCGCCAGAGAATTCTGGATCAGATTGACGATGCTGTAAGTCGAGGTGCCAAGATCGTAGCAGGCGGCGCTCCTCATCCAGACCACTTCATCAACCCAACAATTCTTGTTGATGTTACTGATGATATGGATATCGCTAAATACGAAACTTTCGGTCCAGTCGTATGCATCACTAAGTTCGATGATGTTGAGGATGCTATTTTCTCAGCTAACAACACAGACTTTGGTCTGGGTGCTGTTGTATATGGTGACTACGGTGCAGAAGAGGTGGCTTCAAGACTTGAAGCCGGCATGGTCGGAATAAACACTGGCGCCGGTGGCGGCGGTGATACGCCGTGGGTAGGCGCCAAGATGAGCGGCGTGGGTTACCACGGATCCCCAGATGGACATAGACAGTTCACTCAGGCGAAGGTTGTTAATAGAGCTAGATGGTAGACGGGGACCTCGGCATAAGGTATAATTTAGGTAGAGATTAATGTGTTAACACTTTATGAAAGGGAGATAACTCAAATGATGAATCATGTTACTATTCAGTGCGCAGATCTGAATGCATCAATTAAGTTTTATGAAGAAGTTGTTGGCCTTAAGATTATGGGCGACCTGAGAGGCAAGAACCCTAAGGACATCGTATTCATGGCTAAGAACGAAGGCGAAACAACTGTTGAACTCATCGACAGTCCAGAAGCTCCATTCAAGGGCGAGGGTATCTCAATTGGTTTCGCATGTGACGACGTTGAAGGATATAGAGAGAAGCTGGCTGCTGACGGCCTGAACCCAACTCCAATCATTCAGCCTAATCCACACGTTAAGTTCTTCTTCGTTAAGGACCCAGACGGCATGAATGTACAGTTCATCTAATATCAGACTTAGGAGGGCACAAACAATGATTTTAATGGAAGTTCGTTACACAATGAAGCGTTTCGGTGCTGATGATTTTCTTGATAATGTAGCTCCATATGCTGCAATGTCAAGAAGTGAGGAAGGCAACTACATGTACGACTATTTCATCGATACAACAGACGATGATACAGTTCTTCTTCTGGAGAAATGGGAGAACGATGAAGTTCTTGCAGCTCATTGCGCATCAGATCACTTCAAGAAGATTGGCGAAATCAAAGAGAAGTACGTAGCTGAAACAGCTATCAACAAGTACTATATTGAAGAGAAATAAAAGGAAACCCGAATCGTATGATTCGGGTTTTTCTTTGTGCTCGCGCGGGGCGGTTTTCATGCAAAAGATACCATCTCCGAAATGTCAGCCTGTCCAGCATCTTCCCAGCTGATTTCACCCTAATAATTCTAGGGGAAAATGAAATACCACGGTATTCCCCGTTGCTGAGCATCTTATCACTCTGAGAACGATGGCGCCTAGCTGGCAAAGGATGCTACGGCATCATAGATTTTGGCGTCTTGCACTTTTTGCGTGAAAAAGCAGAAGCGATTTGGGGCGGAAGATGCTGGGCGATAAAAGAACCGATGAACTTGCAATTTTTGCGCGACAAAGCTAAAAAAGAAACCCGAATCTTGCGATTCGGGTTTTATTTGCAATTAAACGTTGAAGAGGAAGTGGCAAATATCGCCATCCTTAACTTCATAATCCTTACCTTCTGATCTGAGCCAGCCCTTCTCCTTAGCAGCACTCAGCTTGCCTTCGCATTCCATGAGCTTATCGTATGCGATAGTTTCTGAACGGATGAAGCCCTTCTCGAAGTCAGTGTGAATCTTACCAGCAGCCTGTGGTGCCAGAGTTCCGCGCTTGATAGTCCAAGCTCTTGTTTCATCTTCACCAGTTGTGATGAATGAAATCAGGTTGAGCAGTGCATATGATGCCTTGATCAGCTTATCAAGACCTGATTCAGTAATTCCCATTTCTTCAAGGAACATTTCTTTCTCGTCGTCTTCCAGTTCTGACAGTTCAGCTTCAACCTGTGCGCTGATGACTACAACCTGTGAACCTTCTCTATCCGCAAGTTCTCTAACTGCAGCAACATGCTCATTGTCGCCAGTTGCTGCATCTTCTTCTGATACGTTTGCAGCATAGATAACAGGCTTAAATGACAGCAGGTCAAGGCTCTTAACGAATGCATATTCTTCATCATCAAGATCCATCATTCTAGCTGAGTTGCCTTCTTCGATGAATGAGTAAATCTTCTTGAGCAGGTCGATTTCCTTCTGCAGGCTCTTGTCACCCTTGAGCATCTTAGTCTGCTTAGTGATACGACGTTCCAGAACTTCCATATCTGACAGGATAAGTTCCATGTTGATTGTTTCGATGTCGCTGATAGGGTTAATCTTACCATCAACGTGAACAACGTTCTCATCCTCGAAGCATCTTACAACGTGAACGATAGCTTCAACTTCTCTGATGTGACCCAGGAACTTGTTGCCAAGACCTTCGCCCTTTGAAGCACCCTTAACGAGACCAGCGATGTCGCAGAACTCGATAGTTGTATAAATAGTCTTCTTGGAGTTATAAACCTGTGACAGCTTAGTTACTCTCTCGTCTGGTACTGTTACTACACCAACGTTAGGTTCGATAGTGCAGAATGGGTAGTTTGCCGCTTCTGCGCCAGCCTTAGTAATTGCGTTAAAAAGTGTGCTCTTGCCAACGTTAGGCAGTCCAACAATTCCTAATTTCATTTTATTTAAATCTCCTTCGCATAGTTAAATACATAATATCGCACCATAAAGTTTATCATAGTTAGGGTGATTTGTACATTAAAAACCCGAATCGCAAGATTCGGGTTTCTTTTTTATAACTTATTCGCGATTAGCCGCCGCTCTACGTGAAAATACGAAGTAGAGAACCAGACATACGATGATGATTGTAATGCTGATTACCTGGGCCTGCTTCAGTGGGCTGATCATGAGGGAGTCTGTTCGCAGGGATTCTACGAAGATTCGCTCGATGGAGTAGAGGATGCCGTAGAGGCAGATGAGCTGGCCGGCGAACTTGCGTCTTCCAATCATGTAGGAGAGGAAGATGAAGAGGAGGAAGCACCAGATTGATTCGTAGAGGAATGTAGGGTGACATCCAACGCCGTTAATGTTTACTGCCCATGGCAGGTCAGTTGGTCCGCCGTGTGCTTCGGAGTTAAAGTAGTTACCCCAGCGACCGATTGCCTGACCCAGAGCAATTGATGGTGCTGCCAGGTCGAAGGTGTTCAGGGTACCCATCTTCCAAAGCTTAGTCACGATGAACGCCGCCAGGAATGCTCCGATGAGGCCGCCGTGGATAGCTAGACCGCCTTCTCTGATATTAATAATTTTGTGAAAATCACCGGCATAGTCTGACCTTTCGATAATAACGTAATAGGCTCTGGCGCCGATTACCGGAGTAGGTATAGCGATAAGCAAAGCAGTAAAGAGCTTATCAGGATCTACTCCCAGTCTTGGTGCACGCTTTATTGCAATGCCGCAGCCTAGCATCACTCCGGTTGCAATGAGAATGCCATACCACATGATGTTAAGGCCGAATATTGTAAATGCCACAGGGTTTGGAACAGGCATATTGACTCCTTTCTTGTCATAAGAACTTAGTCTATATTATACTATTGATAGCAGTTTTTGCAAAGAATTAGAGAGGATTATCACGTGCATTACGATAACATAGTCAGTGGACACTTCGTAGCAAGACCAAACAGGTTTATTGCTGAAGTTGAGATAGATGGAGAGCTTACAAGAGCACATGTGAAGAATACAGGAAGGTGCAAGGAACTGCTGGTGCCGGGAGCACGAGTGTTTCTGGAGGACTTCGACGGCAGAATGGGCACACGCAAAATGCGCTACTCACTGATTGGAGTAGAGAAGGAAGTTGCTTCTGGGAGCACAGAGGTGGCTAAGCTTATGATAAACATGGACTCTCAGGCGCCAAATCACGTAGTGCGTGAAGCACTGGAGGCTGGAACACTGAGTCTGCCTGGCTTCGGAAGAGCCAGCAAGGTCAAGTGGGAGCACAAATATGGTGACTCACGAGTTGATTTTTATCTAGAAAACGACAATGGCGATAAAGGCCTTGTTGAAGTGAAGGGCGTGACTCTTGAGGAAGACGGCGTTGCCAGATTCCCGGATGCTCCCACACAGCGAGGTATTAAGCACATTCACGAGTTGCAGCATGCGGTTCATGAGGGGTATTATGCAGCAATCCTTTTCGTAATCCAGATGAAGCCAATGAAGTGGTTTGAACCTAATGACGTGACACATGAAGCGTTCGGCACTGCTTTGCGTCAGGCGGACAAGAGTGGCGTGCACGTGCTGGCGTATGACTGTAATGTTACTACAAATGAACTCGTGTTGGCGGATCCAGTAGAGGTTAGATTATAAAATAAGATGACTATAGATGATAAAAGAGGAACCAAAAGTGGTTCCTCTTTTTTTATTTAAGAAATGGTGTTCCGACGCTTGTGAGTGGTTCTCCCATTGAGTTAAGAAGGATTGTTCCAATCTCACGTCCTGTAATTACGGCTTCTTTAACAGCTGCGGCATCACCGGTAACTGTAAGTATTACTTCGTTGGAGTGGCTTGTGCCGATACTTGGTGTCATGTATGAGAGCAGCTCGACCTCGGCGCTCTTGAGTGCGCGATCAGCCATGACGAGTCCGGCTGAAGCAGGTGAGCCACAGATAAATCCAAAAGCGTGTCCGATAGGAGCACCAAACATTTTGTTAAGGGCTTGACCGGCATTAGCTGTGTATGCGAATTCCAGGTGTCCTGCATCATTGAGATACAATTCTCCAGCGTTCTTATCTGTTAATTCCAAAGCAATCTCGATGGCTTCCCTAGCATCCTCAAGATTCTCTGCACCAAGAACGATGTAGTTACCGTGACCTCCCCAGCCTTTGGTATCTCTAGGCAGATCGATGGTGAGAACTTGAGTGTTAGTCATCTTAACGGCATCATCGATAGCTGTAATCTGACCAGCTGCACCAGTTCTTGAACTGAATATGCCAAGTGCTCTGAATTCATCAGGTATGTTCATTGATTTATGAAGTTGTCTATCTACGCTTCCAATAACAAGACCGATGGTATCTAACGTAGCAGTACCAACGAATTCTGATAACTGTGAAGCATCGTGGAATTTAATATCCATGTAACTGACTCACTTTCATTAATTCTGTTTTATTTTACTCTATTTTAGAGCAAAAGTCACAGGTTATTTTTTAACGCTCCATTCAAGGCTCTGTAAGCCCTTTTTAGGTGACATTGTGATGCGTTTTAACAAAAAAATCATGATTGTGGAGTAAAAGGGTTGAAAAGTGGTGTAAAGGGGTTTAAAATGGAGTAAATCTCACACTAGGGGAGGACTATACCTTGGCGAGCGCTATTTTAGCGACCAATTGGTGAGAAATCCCCGGATAACAGGGCGAAATCCCATAAGAACGATAATTCAGAGGAGCAAACATGTTCGTAGGAAAGTTTAACAACTCAATAGACAGCAAGGCGAGAATGATCGTTCCTGCTAAGTTCAGACTCGAACTGGGCGCTTCTTGTGTTATCGCTAAGGGACTGGATACGTGTCTGACTGTTTATACAGAAGCAGAGTGGGATAAGTTCGTAACAGAGAAACTCGCACCTTTGCCAGACAGTAATCCTAATGCAAGAAAGCTGAAGAGATATTTCTTCTCATCAGCCAATTCGTGTGAAGTAGATAAGCAGGGAAGAGTGAAGATTCCACAGGACCTTCTTGATTATGCAGGAATCGATAAGGAGCTTGTTACTATCGGAAGTAATAACACAATCGAGATCTGGAGTAAGGAAGAATGGGATAAGCAGCTTGACGAAGAATCAGGCGAACTTCTCAATGCAAGTGAAATAGCAGAGGGCCTTGAGCAGTATGGATTTTAAACATGTGCCGGTTCTCTATAACGAATGTCTGGAGAACCTGAAGATCAAACCAGATGGAATATATGTCGATGGCACTCTGGGCGGCGGAGGTCACTCTCACGGAATTGGAGAGCGACTCAGTCCTAAGGGAACCCTTATCGGCATTGACAGAGACCAGGATGCCATCAAGGCAGCTGGTGAGAGATTAAAGGATTTAGATTGTAATGTAATTCTCGTTCAGAGTAATTACGCTGATATAAAAGAAGTCCTTGAGGACCTTGATATCGAGGGTATCGACGGAGCACTCCTCGATATCGGTGTTTCCTCATATCAGCTGGACAACAGTGAGAGAGGCTTCTCATACATGCAGGATGCACCGCTGGATATGCGAATGAACAGAAACGAGAGTTTCTCAGCATATGATGTCATCAATGACTACAGCGAGAACAGACTGTATGAAATTATAAGCAAATATGGCGAAGAACGTTGGGCTAAGAGAATCGCCCAGTTCATAGTTGATGCCAGAGCCGACGGTCCTATAGAGACTACAGGTCAGCTGGTAGACATTATTAAGGCTGCGATACCAGCGTCTGCAAGACGCGATGGTCCGCATCCAGCGAAGCGTACATTTCAGGCAATCCGTATCGAAGTAAACAGCGAACTGGATCAGCTTGAGAGCGCTGTGGATAAGTACTGTGATGTGCTCAATCCACGCGGCAGACTTTGCATAATAACATTCCATTCACTGGAAGACAGAATCGTCAAGGAAGCATTCCGAGACAGACTCAATCCTTGTACATGTCCTCCTGAACTGCCGGTTTGTGTGTGCGGCAAGAAGAGCGACGTGAAGAAGGTAACTGGTAAACCGATAGTATCCTGCGAGCAGGAACTTGAGGAGAACCCTAGAGCACGTAGCGCTAAACTGCGCGTAATTGAGAAGAAAAAGTACTAGGATATTTATTAAGGGGAAGTAAATGATCGACGCAGAAAAATGGTATGAATACCAGAGGGACTACCAGAAATATGGTTTAGATATGAAGCCTGAGAGGGTTAAGCCGAAGACTCGCAAGAGAAGGGTTATTGTAAGACCTGATGCCAGAAACAGAGCGGAAACGCGCAAGATGGCTATTTCGGCAGTGGCTATTCTCGGCGTTGTTTGCATATTCGCAATTATGGTAACAGCATTCTGTGCTGACCTGCGCTATGATATTAACGATCAGATGAGAACTAACGCTGAGCTTCAGGGCGAAATCGAGAACCTGCAGGCACAGCTTTATAGTTCAACAAACATCGGTGTAGTTGAGAGCACAGCTGCAAGCACAATGGGAATGGTTTACCCAACTAAGAAGAAACAGATTTATATTACTAACGCGGATGTTCCAGAAGAAGGCTTCGCTGCAGTACTGAGAGATAAGGCATACAACTGATGCCCTAGTTTTAATAGAGAAAAACAGTAAAATACCCGGACAGGTGAGCAAATACAGGTCCGGGTTAATTTTATAAAGGAGAATAATGATACCATCATCCAATAGAAGCAAAAGAAACTTAATATGGCTGATCGCAGTTATTTTCGCAATTATGCTGGCCTTGATTATCAAGGTTGGCTGGATTGTAGTAATCCATGGCGACGAGTATTCAATTCTGGCTTTGCAGCAGCAGACACGAGATACAACTATCGAGGCAGAACGTGGAACTATCTACGACACTAACGGCAAGGAACTGGCAGTAAGCGTTACTTGTTACACCATCTGGGTTCGTCCAGGTGACGTTCAGAGTGGTGAGAACAAGATCGAAGCAGAAGCTAACAAGAACCTGGTTAAGAACAAGCTGTCCGAAATTCTTGATATGGACGAGGGCGAAGTTGAAGAACTGGTAACCAAGGAACAGAATCTTGTTAAGATCAAGAAGGGTGTAGACAAGGCTACTGCTGATAAGATTCGTGAAGAGAAACTTCGCGGCGTTGAAATCGTAGAAGACACAATGAGAAGCTACCCAATGGGAGCATTCGCATCTCACGTTCTGGGCACAGTATCATCTGACAACAACGGTCTTGGCGGTCTGGAACTTGAATACAACAGCTACCTGAGCGGTATCGAAGGTAGAGAAAGCAGATACACAGATACAAGAGGTAACAGCCTTTCATACGGCAAGGCATCATACTATGCTGCTGAAGACGGCTACAACCTGGTAACTACAATCGACTCAGTAATTCAGTACTACACTGAAGAGTCACTGAAGAAGGTTCAGAAGGATACTAAGGCTGACAGAGTGCAGGCTATCGTAATGGATCCGAAGACTGGCGACATTTTGGCAATGGCACAGACACCTGACTTCGACCTGAACAATCCTCAGGAGCCGCTCAGTAAGAAAGAAAAGGCTAAGTTCGAGAAACTGAGCACAGAAGAGAAGCAGAAGTACATCCAGAACATGTGGAGAAACCCACTTATCTGTGACGTATACGAACCTGGATCAACATTTAAGCTTCTGACAACAGCAATCGCTCTTGAAGAAGACGCAGCTACTCTTAAATCAACATACTACGACAAGGGATACATCAGAATCGCAGATGCAACAATCCACTGCTGGAGAACAGGCCAGCCACACGGTAAGGAAACCCTTGCTGAAGCGGTATCAAACTCATGTAACCCGGTATTCGTTAAATTGGCCAACAAGGTTGGCATTACTAAGTACTATGACCACCTGGATACTTTTGGCATAACTGGTCGTACAGACATCGACTTCCCAGGCGAAGGAACAGCAATCATGCAGTCTGAAGATACGGCAGGTCCTGTAGGTCTTGGTACTATCGGTTTCGGTCAGGGTATCGCCGTAACACCAATCCAGCTGATTACAGCAATCAGCTCCTTCGGTAACGACGGTAAGATGATGAAGCCTAGACTTGTTAAGGAAATTACCGATAACAAGGGCAAGACAGTGAAGGAATTCGATACTGAAGTTGTTAGACAGACTGTATCAAAGGAAACAGCCGACGAAATGTGTGAAATCATGCAGTTCGTTGTAGATAACGGTGGTGCTGGAACTGTTAAGATCAAGGGCTACAACGTAGGCGCCAAGACAGGTACAGCAAACAAAGTTAGAAACGGTAAATACGTAGATGAGACTTACTCATCAGCCATCGCCATGGCACCAATGGAAGACCCTAAGGTAGCGGTTCTTCTCATCGTAGATAACCCTAAGGGTATCCACTACGGTGGTGTTGTAGCGGGTCCTGGAACTAAGAGAATTCTCAAGAACGTTCTCAACTACATGAACGTTGTTCCAGATGAGACAGCTGATGATGAGGATAAGGAAGAACTGGTCAAGGTGCCTGACATGGTAGGCAAGAACGCCAGTGAATGCGTTGAACTTCTGGCTTCAAAGGATCTGAAGCACGATTACGACGAGAAGGCTGCTGAAGCAAGCGACTTCACCGTAACTAAGCAGTATCCAGAGGCTGGCATGAAGGTTAAGAAGGGAACCAAGGTTTACTTGTACGACTAATTATGAAAAGAATAACAATTGGAGAAATCCTGAAGGCTACTGGCGGCAAGCTGGTTTCAGGTAACGAGAACAATTTCATTAACGATATTAAGCAGGACTCACGTATCTGCGCTGACGGCGACATGTTCGTGGCTATCAAAGGTGAAAACCACGATGGTCACGCTTACGTTAAAGGCGTCCTTGACGCCGGCTGTAAGACAGTATTCATCTCCGATGAAACATGTCTTCCAGAAGACTTAAGTGCAGATGTCAATGCCATTCTTGTCGAGGATACTGTTTACAGCCTGGGCGATCTTGCTGGATGGTACCTTGATACATTAAACGTAAGAAAGGTTGCTGTTACTGGCAGCGTTGGCAAGACTTCAGTTAGAGACATGATCTACTACGTTCTCAGCGAGAAGTATAGCACTGGCAGAAACATGAAGAACTTCAATAACGACATCGGCCTGCCACTTTCCATTTTCCAGTTTGATGAGAACACTGAAGCGGTTGTTCTTGAAATGGGCATGAACCACTTCGGCGAAATCGACCGTCTGGCATCAATCGTTAAGCCAGAAATCGGCGTAATTACTAACATCGGCGTTGCTCACGTTGAGAATCAGGGAAGCCGCGAGGGTATCTATCAGGCTAAGATGGAAATCGCATCACACATTCAGCAGGGCGGCAAGTTAGTTTATGTAGCTGATGGTGAATATCTCACCAAGGAACGTACAGCTGGTGATTATACTCAGATTAGCATTGGAACTAACGGAAAGAGCGATTATATCATTACATCGGTTGACGATTTCGGTCTTGAGGGTATACAATTTCTTGTAGAGAACAATCAGGTTAATCACAAGATATTGCTCCCACTTCCAGGAATTCACAATGCGTATAATGCAGGTGTTGCACTGGCAGTTGGAAATCTGCTTGGCATCTCAATTGAAGAGGGTGCTGCAGGTCTTGCCAAGGCGGAGCTTACTGGTAGAAGACTTAAGGTTGTTAAGGGTAAACGCGCAAGCGTTATCGATGATACATATAATGCCAGCACAGACTCAATGAAGAGTGCACTTAAGGTTCTTGAAAACAGCAAGTGCGAAGGTAAGAGAATCGCAGTTCTGGGCGACATGTTCGAACTTGGTGAAGAGAGCGAGAAGCAGCATAAGGGCGTTGGTATCTTTGCAAGAGGATGTAACATCGATTTATTTATCGCTGTTGGCGATAACGCTCGCTATATGAGCGAAGGCGCACAAGGCGGCAAGGCACGTGTATTGTGGTTTGAGACAAAGGACGAACTTTATCCACTTCTTGACGAGCTGGTTAAACAGGGGGACGTTGTTTTAGCTAAGGGCTCAAGAGGCATGAAGATGGAAGATATAGTAGAGAGAGTACTTGAGTTATAGGAGAGGTTATGTTTTACGTATTAGCACTTATAGTGATGGCAGCTATTATCTCATCAGTGATTACTAAGTTTGAGATTCCAATTCTTAGAGAGAAGGCTGGACAGAATATCAGAGAAGATGGACCCCAATCACATCTGAAGAAGGCAGGAACACCAAGCATGGGCGGTATCGCAATGATTATTTCTGCATTCGCAGTATCAATCGTAGGTGGTATCTTCTTCGAAGCTAACATGGTTGAAGTTCTGTTAATCGACCTGGTATTCGTAGGTTTCGGTTTCGTTGGATTTATCGACGACTATCGCAAGGTAATCAAGAAGGTTAACGAAGGCCTTAAGCCTAAGGAGAAGATGGCTCTACTTATCTTAATCTCAGCTATCTTAGCAGTAGTGCTCTTCATTTACGAAGGCGGTCAGGTATGGATCCCATTCGTTAAGATTTACGTTGATTTCGGTATTCTTTATATTCCGTTTATCATTTTCGTTGCAATCGCAATGACAAACGCAGTAAACCTGACAGACGGTCTTGATGGTCTGGCATCAGGTGCAACTGCACTGACTACAATGTTCTTCACTATCGCTGGTCTGTTATACGGTGTATACTCAGGAGCTTATTTCTGCGCAGCACTTTGCGGTGCATGTCTGGGCTTCCTTGTTTGGAACAAGAATCCTGCTAAGGTATTCATGGGCGACACTGGTTCACTGGCACTTGGCGGCGGCCTGGCAGCAGCAGCTATCGTTATGAAGCTGG
>JAGHTQ010000061.1 GCA_018065295.1 Candidatus Colimonas fimequi
ACAGCAGAACGAGACAAGTTTCAAGAAAAGATAATTAACGAGCAATATAACTCTAAATGGAACGACTTTCTGGCTTGGCGCAGGGAGCAGGAAGATGAATAAAAAGGCTGGGACCTATTGGTCTCAGCCTTCATTACTTTTTATTTTCGTTCGGCGTTCATCTTAAGCAGTTCGCTAGCAGCTGCGGCTGCGTCGTTGTATCCGCAGTCGTATAGTCTCTGTATAGCAGCAGGATCCTTGGTAAGAGTCTTCATTTTGCCAATGCTGTCTGGGGCAAGAATAATAACCTTGCCTTCTGCTGCCAGTTTCTCTGCGTAGTCCAGACTGGCATTGTAGGTCTCGGCTCTGCTCACTAGACCCGCTGCAGCGGCAGGATACTTACGCATAAGCTTCGCCATATAGCCATCCTTCTTGGAAATACGACGGAAGTCGCGAGGTCTAGTCAGAATCAGAAGCACCTTGTCACATCCATCTGCCAGGGCCTTCTTGATTGGAACTGGATCCGAAATGCCGCCGTCATAGTATGGTACGCCATCGATTACGTATGGTCTGTTGGCTACAGGAACGCAAGATGAGCCCTTCATAGGGTGATAGTTGTTGCGACTTACAGCACTTTTATCGAAATACTTGGGTTCGCCAGTAAGGGCGTTAGTCGCTACAGTGATCATCTCCATAGGGTTTGCGGCGAGAGTATCCCAATCCACTGGGTACTCGCCATCGTCATTAGACAATGTGCTGTAAATGTAGTCCAGGCCGATATAATTTCCAGTCTTCAGCATATTGCGAAAACTCATGTACTGCCATCTCATGAAATAGTCTGTATAGAATTTATGACATCTTCCACGCTGACCTGCTGCGTACGAAGTTATGTTGGCACTGCCAGCAGAAACGCCAATGGCGTAGTCAAATTTCACGCCGTTATCCAGGCACCAGTCCAGAACGCCTGCGCCATATGCGCCGCGTGAACCACCGCCTACATCAATTACACCTATCATTTGTTTCTCCATTTCATATCAAATTTATACCTGGATTATTATACACCCGTTACCCTTGCAGGAATAGTATAATATTACTATCAAACATCAAGGAGACACTATGTATTTCACTGAATATCCATCGCCAGTGGGGAAGATTACCATCGTGTGCGATGATGAAGCCATCAAAGGCGTTTATATTGAGAAGCAGCTGTATTTTATGCAAAGCATCACACAGCCACTAACAAGAGACGACAACCACACGCTGCTTGTTATGGCCAGCCAGTGGCTGGCCGACTATTTCGCTGGCCGAAGTCCTGCGCCAGACGCACTGCCACTGGCTCCAGAGGGCACTGAGTTTAGAAGAAAAGTGTGGAATATTTTGCGCGGAATTCCTAGTGGTGAGACTATGACTTACGGTGAAATAGCGACTAGAATTGGTGCAGCAGAAGGAAGGCGCATGTCAGCCCAAGCCATTGGCGGCGCTGTAGGACACAATCCAATTAGTATAATAATTCCATGCCACCGAGTTATCGGTTCGGATGGAAGTCTGACCGGATATGCTGGAGGCGTCCACGTGAAAGAATGGCTACTTGAGCATGAAGGGGTGCAGTTGGGATAAATTGTATGCATTTCGGTGTACAAAGACCTGACGAGTGCGATATAATAGATGTACCCAAGGAGAAAACGCTATTACTACAGAGATAAAGGAGATGAGAATGAGCATTTTCAAACCGGCTAACATTTTGCTGCCCAAGGATGCTCCAATGGAGAAGTGGGCAGTTATTGCATGCGACCAGTTCACATCAGACGCTGAATACTGGGAAAGAGTAAAGGAAGCTGCAGCAGGCAGCCCTTCAACAATCAATCTGGTTCTTCCAGAAGCTATGCTTGGAACACCTGAAGAAGAAGCACATACAGCACTTATTAATGAAACAATGGCGAAATACGTTGAAGATGGCGTATTCGAAACATATGAGAATTCATTCATTTACGTTGAACGTACAATGGAGAACGGCACAATCCGTAAGGGCCTTGTTGGTATGGTTGACCTGGAAGCTTATGATTTCACAGTTGGTGCAACAACTGATATCAGAGCAACAGAGAAGACCGTTATCGAGAGAATCCCACCTAGAGTTAAAGTTCGTAAGGACGCTCCAATTGAGCTGCCACATATCATCATGCTGGTAGACGACCATGACATGGTTCTCATCGAGCCTATCACTGCTAAGAAGGATGAACTGAAGAAGGTTTATGAATGCGACCTGATGGAAGATGGCGGACACATCGCTGGCTACCTTGTTGAAGGTGCTGACGTAGAAGCGTTCAATGAAACTTTTGAAGAATACAGCGCTACAGTAGGTGAGAAGTACGTTGGTCTTGACGGCGTTCCAATGATTCTGGCAACAGGCGACGGTAACCACTCACTGGCAACTGCTAAGACTTGCTACGAAGAACTGAAGGCAGCTAACCCTGGCGTTGACCTGAGCAATCACCCTGCTAGATACGCACTGGTTGAAGTTGAGAATATTCACGACGAAGCACAGGTATTCGAACCGATCCACAGAATCGTTATCGGTCTTGATCCTGAACAGGTTCTTGAAGATTGTAAGGAAGCAATCTGCGTTGACGGACCAGACGAAGGCTACGACGTTAAGGTATTCATCGGCGGAACTGTTGAAGATATTTACCTTGATAAGAGCAAAGGCGAGCTTGCAGTAGGCGTGCTCCAGGTATGGCTGGACGAGTACCTGGCAGGCAAAGAATGCGAAATCGACTACATCCACGACGACGACGCACTTATCGACCTGGCTTCTAAGCCACAGTCAATTGGGTTCCTCCTCCAGGGTATGGAGAAGAGCCAGCTGTTCCGCGGCGTAATTGCCGACGGTTCACTCCCACGCAAAACTTTCTCAATGGGTCACAGCCGTGAGAAGAGATACTACGTTGAAGCAAGAGCAATTAAATAATTGAAGCAATAAAAAGAGCGCTAGCAAATGCTAGCGCTTTTTTATTGTTTTATTTCGCGTGTGTCAGTCACATAGAATTCGCGTGTGCCAGTCCTTCAGGTCTGGCACCGCACCTTGTTTCTTATCTGTCTGTAATCTCACTGTGCAGCTTCTGCAGTGACTTGATTTCGTCGCCAGCTGAAGTCTTAGCAGCCTTGATACCGTGAGCTGTTGCTGTAGCAGCAGCCATTGTTGTGATGTAAGGTACCTTAGCCTTGATTGCAGCCTTACGGAGATAACTGTCGTCAACTACGCTTTCCTTTGTTGCAGGAGTGTTAACGATCAGGTCGATTTCGCCGTTTGTGATAGCATCGTTGATGTTAGGTCTGCCTTCGCTCAGCTTGTTGATACGAGTGCAGTCAATACCTGATGCCATGATAGCCAGTGCAGTGTTGCCAGTAGCCATGATCTTGAATCCACAGTCTGAGAACATCTTAGCAAGCATTACTGCTTCAGGTCTGTCCTTCTTGTTTACTGAGATCAGTACTGTACCTTCCATTGGGAGAGGTGACTGAACTGCTTCCTGAGCCTTAACGAATGCTTCGCCATAGTTTGGTGAAAGTCCGAGAACTTCGCCTGTTGATCTCATTTCAGGTCCCAGTACAGGGTCAACTTCCTGGAACATGTTGAATGGGAATGCAGCTTCCTTAACACCGTAGTAAGGGATGTTCTGTTCCTTAAGTGCTGGAACTGGGCTATCCTTACCAGTCAGTTCTCTTGTGATGATTTCAGTTGCAAGTGGAACCATTCTTACGTTGCAAACCTTTGATACGAGAGGAACTGTTCTTGAAGCACGTGGGTTAGCTTCCAGTACGTATACCTTATCGTCTTCGATAGCGTACTGCATGTTCATGAGACCTTCAACGTGCATTTCTTCTGCGATCTTACGAGTGTATTCCTTGATTGTTTCAACATTTCTTGGTGAGATGTGAACTGAAGGAAGTACGCATGCTGAGTCACCTGAGTGTACTCCGGCAAGTTCGATGTGTTCCATAACTGCTGGAACGAATGCGTGAGTACCATCACTGATAGCATCTGATTCGCATTCAAGAGCGTTGTTAAGGAATCTGTCTACGAGAATTGGTCTGTCAGGTGTTACGCCAACAGCTGCGTTCATGTAGTTTGTCATAGCTTCGTCGTCATAAACAACTTCCATGCCTCTTCCGCCCAGTACGTATGAAGGACGAACCATTACAGGGTAGCCGATTTCAGCTGCGATAGCCTTAGCTTCTTCAACTGTTGTAGCCATGCCTGATTCTGGCATTGGAATACCAAGCTTATCCATCATTGCTCTGAATTCATCTCTGTCTTCTGCCAGGTCGATTACTTCAGGTGATGTGCCCAGGATGTTTACGCCGTTCTTCTTAAGGTCTGCTGCCAGGTTAAGTGGAGTCTGACCGCCGAACTGTGCGATAACGCCCAGAGGCTTCTCTTTGTTGTAAATGCTGAGTACGTCTTCAAGAGTAAGTGGCTCGAAGTAGAGCTTATCTGAAGTATCGTAGTCAGTTGATACTGTTTCTGGGTTACAGTTAACGATGATAGTTTCGAATCCCATCTTCTTCAGAGCCATTGCAGCGTGTACGCAGCAGTAGTCGAATTCGATACCCTGACCGATTCTGTTAGGGCCGCCGCCCAGAATCATGATCTTGTTGTTATCTGTAGTTGGGTTCTTATCTTCAGCGTTATATGTTGAATAGTAGTAAGCACTGTCCTTAGTACCACTTACGTGTACGCCTTCCCAAGCTTCTTCAACGCCGATTTCGATTCTCTTGTTTCTGATGTCTTCTTCAGGAATCTGGAGAATCTGGCTCAGATACTTATCTGAGAAGCCGTCCTTCTTAGCCTGAGTGAGAGCTTCGTCTGTAGGAAGTGAACCAGCACCAGCGATCAGTGCTTCTTCTTCGTTAACCAGATCCAGCATCTGTTCTAAGAAGTAGTGCTTAACCTTAGTGATTGCAAAGATTTCATCTACAGTTGCGCCCTTGCGGAGTGCTTCGTAGATCAGGAAGTATCTTTCGCTTGATGGAGTAATCAGTCTGCTCAGGAGTTCTTCCTTAGTCAGTTCGTCAAAGTTCTTAGCGTGGCCAAGACCGTAACGACCGTTTTCAAGTGATCTGATTGCCTTCTGGAAAGCTTCCTTGAAGTTCTTACCGATACTCATTACTTCGCCAACGGCTCTCATCTGAGTACCAAGCTTATCTTCAACACCCTTGAACTTCTCGAATGCCCATCTTGCGAACTTGATTACTACATAGTCGCCGTCTGGAACGTACTTGTCGAGAGTACCGTACTTACCACATTCGATGTCCTTAAGAGTAAGGCCTGAAGCCAGCATAGCTGATACCAGGGCGATAGGGAAACCTGTTGCCTTTGATGCCAGTGCTGATGAACGTGATGTTCTAGGGTTGATTTCGATGATGATGATTCTATCTGATACAGGGTCGTGTGCGAACTGGCAGTTACATCCACCGATAACCTGTACTGCGTCAACTACCTTGTATGCCTGTTCCTGAAGTCTGTCCTGAACTTCCTGTGAAATAGTCAGCATTGGTGCTGAGCAGAATGAGTCGCCTGTGTGTACGCCCATTGGGTCGATGTTCTCGATGAAGCATACTGTGATCATGTTACCTTCGCTGTCACGAACTACTTCAAGTTCAAGTTCTTCCCAGCCAATAACACATTCTTCAACCAGAACCTGACCAACTAATGAAGCCTGAAGGCCTCTAGCGATTACAGTCTTAAGTTCTTCCTTGTTGTATACCAGGCCG
Organism: Candidatus Colimonas fimequi; assembly: GCA_018065295.1. GTDB lineage: Bacteria > Bacillota > Clostridia > Peptostreptococcales > Anaerovoracaceae > Lentihominibacter > Lentihominibacter fimequi. Next base: position 5,752 of record JAGHTQ010000061.1, read on the forward strand.
CCGCCTGCGCCGCCCATTGTGTATGCAGGTCTAAGTACTACTGGGTATCCAAGTTCGTCTGCGATTCTCAGACCATCTTCGATTGAGTAAGCAACTTCACTTCTTGCCATCTCGATTCCCAGTGAATCCATTGTGTTCTTGAATTCGATTCTGTCTTCTCCACGCTCGATAGCATCTACCTGAACGCCGATAACCTTAACGTTGTACTTGTCAAGGATTCCAGCCTGATAGAGCTCTGAGCAAAGGTTCAGGCCTGACTGTCCGCCCAGGTTTGGCAGCAGTGCATCTGGTCTTTCCTTAGCAATAATCTGTTCAAGTCTCTGAACATTAAGTGGCTCAATATAAGTCACATCAGCCATTTCAGGGTCTGTCATGATTGTTGCAGGATTTGAGTTGACCAGAACGATTTCATAACCGAGGTTACGAAGGGCCTTACAAGCCTGTGTTCCTGAATAGTCAAATTCGCACGCCTGACCAATGATAATTGGACCTGATCCGATGATGAGGACTTTATTAATGTCTTCTCTCTTTGGCATTTTCTTTCCTCCTTACTAACTCGTGCTTGTTATCTATCTGTCTTAACACTTAAACGTTTAGATTATATCAGCAGAATTATGAATTAACAAGCATATTGGGGAATATAAATACATTTTTTTGTCACAGAGAATCTGTTACACTGTAATGGGAAAAATTTGTACTAGTGGAAAATTTGTATACAATTAAATGATATATACGAATGAATTAGTATATAATGACTACAAGTGTTTTGGATTGAATTATAGGGAGGTACACTGTGGCATCAAAATCACAGTTAAAGTACAACAAAATCAGCATGCAGCTGCAGGAACGCATATTGGAAGACAGGGCTAATCACTGGGTGAATCCTTTCGCTACGACTAATGAAGATGTGGTGAGAAGAAAGCCTGATCACGATGGCTCTAATCTGTGGAGACCTGCATTTGTGAGAGACTGTGAGAAGATTATTCACCTGCCGTATTACAACAGATATACGGACAAGACACAGGTGTTCAGTTCACGTCATAACGACGATATATCACGTCGTGCTTTGCATGTTCAGCTGGTTTCAAGAATCGCACGAAACATCGGTAGCGTGCTGGGTTTAAACTGCGATCTCATCGAGGCGATAGCCTTAGGCCATGACCTGGGTCATACACCTTTCGGCCATGCGGGAGAGTCATTCTTAAGCGACATTCTTCAGGATAGAGTGGGACTATATTTTAACCATAATATCCAAAGCGGTCGCGTGCTCGACACTCTCTTCATGCGAAACGCCAGCCTTCAGACCCTTGACGGAATCATCTGTCACAACGGGGAGTTTGAACTGAAGGAATACGTTCCTCAGAGAGGTAAGAAATTTGATGACTATGATGAGAGCGTTAACCTTTGCATGAGGGATGGGGCGCCTGCCATTAAGTCTCTGGTCCCAATGACACTAGAGGGCTGCGTGGTCAGAATAAGCGACATGATTGCATACCTGGGCAAGGACAGACAGGATGCCTGCAAGTCGGGACTCATCGACGAGAACTTCAGATTCAGTAACGAGAAAATCGGAACTGAGAATGCCGCAATCATCAATAACATCACGGTTGATATTATTGAGAACAGTTACGGCAAAGACTGTATCCTTCTTAGCGATGAAGTATTCAGAGATCTTGAAACCGCCAAGAGAGAAAATTATAAATACATTTATCATAGCAGCAGCGTTGGTGAGAACTACGAGATTATAGGCCAAATGTTTGAGATTATGTATGACCAGCTCCTTAAGGATCTTAAGGATGGCAATAAGGCGTCAATGATTTACAAACATCACATGGATTTCGTTGATGAGGCTCGTAGATATTACTATAACGAAGGTGACAAGGCTTATGAAGACGAGATGCCTGAATTGATTGTGGCGGATTATATCGCCAGCATGACGGACAGCTATTTCGTTGCACTCTTCGAGAGGATGTTTCCCGAAAGTAACAAGAAACTGAGGTATACGTCATACTTCGAAGGCTGCTAAACTGTTTTAAGTTTGGAGCGTTTATTAGATGGTATCAAACATTAGCTTAGAAATAACGGCTTTGGCGTTCACATTGTTTGTACTCTACCACTTTCTCATGGAGAAGAAGGTTAATGATGCATCGAACAAAATATTCACGTTCTTCATTACTGTAGGAATAATGGATATATGTTTTGACGTTATCAGTACTATTCTCATTGAACAATTCCCTGGTAGATTTGTTACCTTGACGAAGGCTTGCCTTACAGTGCTGTACCTGCTTCAGGCGATACTGCCATATGCTGTCGTAAGGTACACCCAGTCCCTTCTTGGGGGAAGACACGTTAAGCCAAACAGGTGGAGTAAATGCGGGTATGCAGTTACCTGCCTTGTTGGAATGCTTGCTATCATCAACTTCTTCACAGGCTTTTTCTTCTATTACGACGATGCCAATGTATATCATCAGGGTCCGCTGTACCTGTTAATGTACGTATACGTAGGTTTATATATGTCTACTGTTGCGGTTATCAGCGTTGTAAATAGACATGAACTTACATTTAGAGAGTTCGCTAGCATTTGGGAATACCTGATAATAATCGCCATCAGCGTTCTTATTCAGCTTCTGACTGGAACGCTGCTTACTATCGGTGTGGGCATCGGTCTTGGTATCACCATGCTGTATATTACAATCAGCAATCCTAACAGTAATGTGGATACGTTTACGGGACTTCCTGACAAGGCGTATTTCGCTAAATGGATGGAAGAACGTGTTGTAAAAGGTCTGAATGTTAACGTAGTAGCAGTAGAGTTATTCAAGCTAAAATGGCTTAACAAGGTGTACGGACCAGCGATTGCCGACAAGATGATTCTTAAGCTTGTAGATGAGATTAACGAGTATATTGGTACGGGGCATCTATTTAGAATTTCAGGCAGAAGATTCCTGGTAGAAGTGGGTAATAACGATGAGTACAACTTCATCATGATGAAACTTCAGAAGAAATTCGATACTCCGGTATCCATAGATGGTGATATGAATAAGCTTCCGGCAATACTTTGCGGGGTGCCGGATGCTCAGAGATTAAAGAAGGCCGATGAACTTATTGAGTACATAGATTACATGGTGGCTTTGACCGGCGAAGGTGAAGATACTATTGTAATTAAGGATAAGACCGAATTAATGGAAGGCTTCAGGAAGGAACAAGAAATTGAGAAATTCCTGGATACCGCCGTTGAAGAAGATCTCTTCCAGGTGTACTACCAGCCAGTATATTCTGTTAAGGATAAGAAGGTGGTTACACTTGAGGCGTTAAGCAGACTGGTTCATCCATCTATTGGTCATATTCCACCAGATGTCTTCATTGCATATGCTGAGAAGAATGGGCTGATAGAGCAAATCAGCAAGCTGCAGCTTAAGAGGGTTTGTGACTTCGTTAAGAACAATGAAGCTCTTACGAGCTCTATCGAAAACGTCAAGTTTAACCTGTCGCCACATGAACTTCTCAAGGAGGGTCACTGCAGGGAACTGGTGAGAATTATTCGTGATTCTGGACTTAAACCAGAATACTTTAACTTCGAGATTACAGAGACTGTGGCTACAGAATATAGCGATATCGTCAGGGGCGTAATAGGACTGTTTAATGAAGCGGGAATTGGCCTTTGCCTTGATGATTTCGGTGCAGGCTATGCTAACCTTAACACTGTACTCAAGATGCCGTTTTCAACCATAAAAATCGACAGATCCCTACTTGGCGGAATGCTGGATGATGAGAATGTGGCAGAGTTCTATGAGCGAATCGTCAGCATACTTAACAGCATGGGGTACAGAATCGTAGCCGAAGGTGTTGAAACAAAAGAAGAGTTCGAACTTTTATCAAAGTGGAACGTTGATATGATACAGGGATTTTACTTCTCGAAACCTCTTGCGGAGAAGGAAATTATCCCATTGTTAAAAGAAAATTAGAGCGCTTGACATACAAGCGCTCTTTTTGTGTATTTTTCAACGTTTATGGCGACATTTGTGCAAGATAATTAAAAAATATAACAAGCCAATGGTGGAATCTGAAACCCTACAGTACTAATATGTTTAAGGTTAGGATTAGAAATAAATGGATATATAATTTGGAGGCAACATGGCAACAGACAGAGTTAAGAGGTTAAGAGAGAAATATTTCGACTCTATTCCTCAGATAACATCAGAACGTCTCGTGCTTGCTACAGAAGCTTACAAGCAGTTTGCTGGTGATGCAATTCCAATCTTCAGAGCGAAGGTTGTTAAGTACATCATGGAGCACATGACTACTCTCATCATGGATGATGAGCTGATTGTAGGTACAGAGACAAACAAGTATAGAGGTGCTAACCTTCACCCAGAATTCCAGTCAAGTTCATGGTATATCAGTGACATCGACGAATTCTCAACTAGAAGCAAGGACCCATACTACATTTCACCAGAAGATAAAGAAATTATTCTGGAAACACTTAAGTACTGGGACGGCAAGGCTATGGAAGACCTGGCCAAGACAGCGCTCCCAGCTAAGATTAGAGAACTTGAAGCTGACGATATCATCACAGTTGGTCTTGAGAATGGTGTATCAGGTGAAACTACTTGTGACCACGAGAAAATCCTGACTGTTGGTATCAGAGGATACATGGATGAATGCCAGAGAAATATCGATAACATGATTCCTCAGACAATGGAGGAACAGGCGCAGGTTGATTTCTGGAAGGCATGCATCATTCAGTGCGAAGGTCTGATTATCTATGCTCACAGAATGGCAGAAGAAGCAGAACGTCAGGCTGCAGAGTGCACTGATGAGAGGAGAAAACAGTAACTTCTGACTATTGCAGGCAACTGCAGAGTGGTTCCGGAGAACCCACCACAGAACTTCATGCAGGCTCTTCAGTCAATCTGGTTTGTACACGTTTACTTCCACATCGAAGTATGTACAACAGCTAACGGATTCGGTAGATTCGACCAGTACATGTGGCCATTCTACAAGAAGGACGTTATCGACGAGAAGAATATTACAAGAGAAGAAGCATTAGAACTTCTCGAATGCCTGTATCTTAAGTCATGCGAAGTATACGAAGTTAGAGATAACTGGTACGCAACATCCTTTGCAGGATACCCTATGTGGGAAATTCTCGTAGTTGGCGGTCAGACAAGAGACGGTCAGGACGCAACAAACGATTTATCATATCTGTGTCTGGAAGCATCATCAGAACTTCAGACAACTCAGCCAGTAATGGCAGTAAGAGTTTGGGATGGAACTCCAGAAGATCTGATTAAGTACGGATGCAAGATGATTCAGGAAGGCCAGGCAAACCCTGGATTCTTCAACGACAACGCAGCTATGCAGATGTGCATGGGTAAGGGCTGCACAATTGAAGAAGCAAGAGACTGGACTATCGTAGGTTGTATTCAGCCAGGACCTGGTGGCGGCGGTACAGACGGATCACCGGACGCAGGATACGTTAACATGGGTAAGATGATTGAATTCGTTCTTCATAACGGTGTTGACCCTGCAACTGGCAAGCTGATGGGTCTTGAAACTGGAGATCCTAGAGAATTTAAGAACATCGAAGAATTCAAGGATGCTCTCAAGAAGCAGATTATCCATCACTACGATCAGATCAGAATCGGATATAACATCATGCAGAGCTGTCACATGAACAGATATCCGGTAATCTTCGCATCAATGGTAACTAAGGGATGCGTTGAGAGCGGTAAGTCAGTACAGCACGGTGGTGCTCAGTACTCAACAGCAGGCATGTACATTACAGGTGCTGCTAACCTGGCAGACTCAATCGCAGCAATTGAGAAGTGTGTATTCGAAGATAAGGACATTACAATGGATGAACTTATCAAGGCATGCGACAGCAACTTCGAAGGTCAGGAGAGACTCAGACAGCTTCTTCTGAACAAGCCAGAGAAGTACGGTAATAACCAGGAACACGTTGATGGGATTTATAAGGAAATGATGCACTACATTGCAGGGGTTGTTCAGGAATGGCCAGATGCAAGAGGCGGCAGATATTCATTCAACGTTCATTCACAGACAGTTAATCTGTCACACGGTCTTGTAACTGGAGCTCTTCCAGACGGAAGACTGGCAGGCGAACCTCTTTGTGACAACGCATCACCTATGATGGGTAGAGATGTTAACGGTCCTACAGCTACTGTTAAGTCAGTTGCATCAATGGACCCAACAGCTTATCACGATGGCGCACTGTTCAACCTGAGATTTGACCCTAAGGGTGTTCAGGGTGAGAACGGTCTCAACATTATCGAAGGCGTTATTAAGACATTCTTCGATGATGGTGGACAGCACATCCAGATTAACGTTGTTGATAACGAAACTCTGAAGAAGGCTCAGGAAGATCCAGAGAATTACAAGGGACTCATGGTTCGTGTAGCTGGATACATGGCTTACTTCACAGAACTTGACAAGAGTGCTCAGGATACAATCATCTACAGAACAGCACACCTGTCCGACTAACGGACAACTAATTCAGTTCATTTTAATTAATTAACATATAGTATATTTAGGGAGGAAACAAAAATGGAGAATAATAATCTCAACAACCATCCAGATATGCAGGAAGAAAGAGTTCTTAAGAGAGGACTTAAGGCTCGTCATCTTACAATGATCGCTATCGGTGGTTCAATCGGTACTGGCCTGTTCCTGGCAATGGGCGGAACAATCAGAGACGCTGGTCCTGGTGGCGCTATGCTGGCATACGCTATCATGGGTATCGTAGTATACTTCATGATGACTTCACTTGGCGAAATGGCAACTAAGCTGCCTATCCCTGGTGCATTCACATCATACGCAGAACGTTTCGTAGACCCTGCATGGGGCTTCACAAATGGTTGGGCATACTGGTTCGGTTCATCAATGACAGTTTGTGCTGAACTTATTGCCGGAGCTATCATCATTAAGTACTGGTTCCCAGGAACTAACACTTCACTTTGGGCTATGCTCTTCCTGGCAATCCTGCTGGCAATCAACCTGTTCTCAGTAAAGGGCTTCGGCGAAGCTGAATACTGGTTCGCAGGCATTAAGGTAGTTGTAACAATCCTGTTCCTGATCGTATCTGTTCTCATGATCGTTGGTATCATGAAGGGCACTGGCTCACACGGATTCGAAAACTGGACATTAACAGATCCTGAGACTGGTGATAAGGCTCCATTCCTTCACGGCTTCGGCGGTGTAATGGGTATCTTCATGGTAGCAGCATTCTCATTCTCAAATACAGAAATCGTTGGTCTTTCAGCAGCTGAATCAGAAAACCCTAAGAAGGACGTTCCTAAGGCTATCAGAAGCGTATTCTGGAGACTTCTGATCTTCTACCTTGGTACAATCTTCGTAGTAGCTACACTGATTCCTTTCACAGAACCAACTCTTCTGGAAGCAGCAGAAGACAACGTAGCAGCTTCACCATTCACAATCATCTTCGAGAGAGCTGGCTTCGCAGCAGCAGCTTCAGTAATGAACGCAGTAATCCTGACTTCAGTACTGTCATGCGGTAACTCATCACTGTACAGTGCATCAAGAACTCTGCAGCACATGGCTGAAAGAGGCGACGCTCCTAAGTTCTTCGCTGGACTTACTAAGAACGGTGTTCCTGCAAGAGCAATCATCGCTACAGCAGTAGTTGCAGCATCAGCATTCGGCGCATCACTTCTCGGTGACGGTGTTGCTTACACAGCAGCTTACTACCTCTGCGGTATCGCAGGCGTTTACAACTGGCTGACAATCTCAATGTCTCACTACAGATTCCGTAAGGGATGGGTTAAGCAGGGTCACTCACTTGACGAACTGCAGTACACTTCACCATTCTTCCCATATGGACAGATTTTCGCAATCGTTGTTTGTATCGCAGTTTGCTTCGGCGCAAACTGGTGGGTATTCGTAGACTTCAACTGGTTCGACTTCATCACTTGCTATGCAATTATTCCACTTTCAGTAGTAATGTTCTTCGTTTACAAGAAGGTTAAGGGTACTAAGTGGGTTAAGTATGAAGATATGGACTTCACTGAACCAGAAGAAAAGAATATTTCAGCAATACTCTAATTTATATATCCATATATTAAAAGACCGGTGTGTATAACACATCGGTCTTTTATTTTGTGTATTTTTTTCACACAAAAAACACTTTTATATGCTATCATATGAACTCGAGATAAGAATTAAGGAGATTATCGCATAGATGAGAAAACGTAATTTATTTAAAATAGTAATTACATATCTTCTTGTGGCGATTTTTATATTGACCGTTAATGTACCGACTAGTTATGCAGCCACTACGAAACTTACTGGCGCAGAAGTGCCAGACCAATTTAAGAAGGGATATGACATAGTTAACTGTCTGGATATTTCCAGATGGCAGAGTGATATCTCAGAAGATGACTGGCAGAAGATTCATGATAGCGGTGTGGATGCCGTAATTATCAGAGCGGGTTATTCCAGCTATGATACTGAAGAACACAAGCCAGATAAGCACTTCAAGGACAATATTACTAACGCATCGAAGGCTGGTCTTGATGTAGGTGTTTACTACTTCTCGGCAGCAATTAATAAGGAAGAAGCTAAGTCAGAAGCGGAATACTTCGTTAAACTGATTGAGCCATATAGAGATAAGATTACACTTCCTGTTGTTCTCGACTTTGAGTCCAACGAACGAGGAAGACTTAATGGCCGCAAGCTTCGCGAACTTGGAATGGATGGATGTACAGAAATGTGCGAAGCATTCCTGCAGGTAATCGATGGTGCTGGTTATGATCCGATGATTTATGCTAATAGATCAACCCTGGACAATTATCTTGATCACAAGAAGCTGGAGAAGAAGTATAAAATCTGGCTGGCTCAGTATTCAAGATCAGGTAAGGCGCCAACATACGAAGGCGATTACTATATGTGGCAGTACAGTTCTGACGTTAGACTTTCAGGCATTAAGGCAAGAGTGGATGCTAACTATCTGTTCAAGGAAGATGCTGCAGCAACAGCTAAGGTTGTCAGCGTAGACTTTTACGTAGATGAAGAGTCTGAGAATAGATCAAGTATGTTCGGTAACGAAACAAACACTCTTGGTGAAGAAGTTGTTGGATTCGTTGCAGACAATGGCGTATCATCTAAGGTCCCTATTGACAGCAATACTGAGCAATCTCTTACTACAGTTGTTGATAAGACAGGCCTGTTCCATGGCTATAACATCTACAAGGCTGAAGATAGCGACGAAACAGAAGCTAGTCTTGCTACGCTGTTTAACGGATACTTCCGTTCTAAGCATGAGATAAACACTGAGTTCGTTAGAGACACCGTGCTCTCGAAGGTTCTCGGAGAAGAATATACCAAGGCTAAGGAGAATGGTAAGTCAGTATCGCTTCACGGTATCGCTACAGTTCTCACTAAGCTGAAGCTGAGAGCAGACTATTATCCTGTTATCGACGATGAAGTCTATACTAATATCAAGAGCCACCTTGCACAGGGTAAGCCGGTATTCGTATGGGTTCATACTAATAACGACAAGTGGGGCAACAATAAGAATCAGGCCATGCTCCTGCTGGGACTTGATGCAGATGGATATGCTATCATGGCAGACCCTGTTGATAGAGAGTGGTCAGGAGACGACCAGAGAATCAAACTGGTTAGTGTAACTGAACTTGTTGAATACATGAAGAATGGTAAGAAGGACGGATCCGATATCACTGGAGATGGAGACGGCGGATACCTGCTTATCGACAGAAACTAAAGTTAATATGTAGATATGAAATAAAGAAGGACCTCAATAATTGAGGTCCTTTTTGCTACATATTTATGCGCTTATTATACTATGCGTCAGGCTGACCAACTTCGATTGGCTCGATGATAGCCATCTGAAGTCCAGCACCTTCTACCTGGAAGTTCAGGTGAAGTGTTCCATCGATGTCATCTGTGTAGATGTCAGTCTTAGGAATTGAATAGTAGTTGAGATCGAAGTCGATAGCTGAGCTGTAAGTCTTAGGGAAGTCCAGTCTAGCCATGAAATCGAAGATTGTGTCAGGGTTAGTGAATGAGTACTTCTTAATTGAGTAACGTCCTGAAATGTTGTTCAGGTTAACGTTAACTTCAAGCTCATCCTTGAAACTCTTGAGTCTGTCGCGAGTATCATGCATGCTTGACTTGCCTGTGCAAAGTCTCAGGGTGCTATTGTCATAGTTCAGTGCAGTTACGATGTATGAAGGGTTCTCCTTGCCAATTCTAACTGCAGCGTAGTTCTTCTCGTATGAGATAAGATCGCCCTGCATCTTCAGAAGAATCAGGTAAGCGTAATATGCTGGCTTATAGATTCCTGATGATGTCATAAGACCGTTGTCACCCTTAAGCTGGATGTCTTCTGCGCCAGAATCCATCAGCTTAACGCTCATTGGATGTGGTGAAAGTACGTTGCGCTGGAAGATGTAAATCAGGTTAGCGATTGAGTCAAGGCCGTATGATCTTCCTCCAGCTGTTTCGCCACTATATGCTCTGCGCATGTTAACAGTGAATCCATTATCTTCAAGCTGTTCCTTTAATCTGAGAAGTTTAGGAGTATCAGCTTCTTCTTCAGTGTATTTCAGGTTAACCAGCTTGCAGCTGAAACGCTTAAGTTCTGTATAAAGTCCGTATCCGAGACGCTGGAAATCAGTAAGTGTAACTTCGATTTCAAGGCTCTGCTCCAGCTTAGCAAGAGGACGCTCCATAGCGTTCATCTTAGTGTATAACTTAAGCTGCTTAACTGGCAGTCCGTATGTCTTCTGGTGTGATGCGCTCAGTTCCTGCTGAACCATGCTGAGAGCAGTGTTGATGCTGATAGGCTTCAGCTGTTCTGTTCTCTGTGGTCCCTTAACCATGTGAATGAATTCCTTGCGGTGCTCAGTAGGTGTTCTGTGGTACCAGCGTTCGAAGAACTTCTCATAGTACGCAGTGGTTGAGAAACCAACCTGCTTAGCGATAGCGTTGATCTTCATGTCAGTACCAAGTAGGTACATCTCTGAGAATTCAACTCTGGCATAGCAAAGGAAATCTCTGAAGTTAAGACCTGTACAAGTCTTAATCATGTGTGACAGATAGAATGTGCTCAGGTGCTCTTCTTCTGCCAGGTCGTCCAGTGAAATCTTCTCTGCATGGTGTTCGTAGATGTAAGGGATGATTCTGCTCATTCTCTCCAGAATCAGCAGGTTCTCGTGCTGAGGACTTACTGATAATCCGCTCTCATCTACCGCGCAAAGGTTAAAGTTCTTATTGAGGAAGTCCAGAAGTTCCATTGTTTCGTCGATGCAGTTCTGCTTGTAGTTGATGCCACGTCTAAGGTACAGTGACAGGATACCAAGTACTGACTCGCGAAGTCTTGTGAATCTCTGGTCTGCTTCGTTCTCTGTGTATGTTCTAAATGCACTCTTGCTAAGAAGTGGGAACTTATTGCTGAAATAAGCGGTGTTCAGGTGAATGAGTGCAACAGTGTTTGAACCTTCTGTCTTATATAATCCGTGAACTTCACGAGCATTTGTTACGAATACGCTGCCTCTTGGAAGCAGATAAGTGCCGGAACCGTTCTTCAGCTGGATTTCACCCTGAAGAACAACAACCAGTTCAACATCATGCTGATAGTGAAGTGGATATTCTGTAAGTTC
>JAGHTQ010000123.1 GCA_018065295.1 Candidatus Colimonas fimequi
TCCTAAGAGCGTTCCTATTAACGACATCAACGAAGTGCTGAGCGCACACGATGCAATTATGCACTATCCACTCAGCGTTAACGACGTTGACCTGAACATGACACCACTGTTCCACAGAGGCGGAACACACTCAGGTGGCCCATGCCCTACATTCTATATAGGTGCAACACTGGTACTCATGAGAGCATTCGCAGCTAAGACTACATTATCATATGTAGAAGAATACGGCGTAACATACCTGACTGGTTCACCAGCAGCTCTGGAAATGATCGCAAGAATTCAGGCTAAGACACCATTTGACCTGAGTTCACTTAAGGGCGTAGTAACAATGGGCGCACCACTTGAGAAGGCAGCATGCGAAAGATTCATGGAGATCCTTACTCCAAACATCTTCAACGGTTATGGCACAACAGAAACATTCTGGAACTCATTCCTTAGACCATATGACCTGCCGGAAGCAGCAGGCGGCGTAGGTGGAAGCTGTACTGACGACGAAGTTAGGGTTGTAAGAGTATACGAAGACCGCAAGGCAGAACCAGACGAAGTAGTTCCTATGGACGGTGAAACAGTAGGTGAAGTAATCATCTGCAGCCCTGGTAAGGGAACTTATACATATTATAAGAACGAAGAAGAAGCAACTAAGAAGTACTACAAGGGCTGGATGTACACAGCTGACCTGGGCGTATGGGATGAGAAGACATACGTTACAATCACTGGCCGTAAGGACGACATGATTGTTTGCTCAGGCGAAAACATCTACCCAACTCAGATTGAAGAAGCAATCAACACATTCGACAAGGTTAAGGATTCAATGGTAACAGCTGTTCCTGATAAGGTAAGAGGTCAGGCAGTTGCAGCATACGTTGTTCCTGAAGATGACAGCCTGACAATCGGCGAACTGGTGGAATTCTGCCGCCAGTCACCAATGCTCAGTACTTACAAGAGACCAAGATACTACAAGATCGTTGATTCACTGCCACACACAGCTACTGGCAAGAAGATGCACTACGTACTCAAGCAGCAGGCTGCAGAAGATCTTGCAAAGGGCGAACTGAAGAGAAAGTAGGCAAATCATGTGGACTTTTGAACGCAAAGTACGCTATTACGAAACAGATAGAATGGGAGTCGTTCACCAGTCAAACTACATGCGTATTCTCGAAGACGCGCGCATGGACTGGATCGACGAGCACATCATGAAATACAGCGATATGGAGAAGATGGGCATTATCGTTCCTGCGGTAAGTTCCCTCGGTAATTTCAAGGCCTTTCTCCGCTTCGACGATCACTTCACGGTAAGCGTTAAGCTGGTGGAGTACACTGGCGTGCGCATCAAGTTCGTGTACGAAGTGAGAAATATCGCTACAGGTGAACTGTGCTATGATGGATATACGACTCATTGCTTTACACGTGATGGGGACTATAAACCTATTCCAATCAGACGTAAGTTCCCTGAAATTCATGAAAAATTTCTAGCGTGCGTCGAGGTTGAATAGACTACATATTGTGGTCGAATCTCGTTCGCGAGAAAATCGCGAAAAATGTTGAAATTTCAAGTAAATAAGGTTTGACTTTATGTTCTGCCACGTGTAAAATGGCTTTGTGTCACGCACGTGGCATGAATTTTTGTGTGCGCAGAAGGGCAAACCTTCGGAGCAAGCACAGCTGAAATTTATAGTTTTAGTACGCCGAAGAAGTTCGAGAAGAACCCAGTAGGCAGGGCCGAAAACGATCCGAGAGACCTTTGCATAAGGGAAGGATTTAAGTAGGTAAGAAGGGAGAAACGAAAAATGAGTTCATTTATCGCTAAGCCTGCAGAAGTTGAACGTAAGTGGTACGTTATCGACGCTGAAGGTAAGAACCTGGGAAGATTATCAACACAGATCGCTATGATTCTCAGAGGCAAGAACAAGCCAATCTACACACCACACGTAGACACTGGTGACTATGTTATCGTAATCAACGCTGAGAAGGTTGCAGTAACAGGCAAGAAGATGAAGGAAAAGATCTACAAGAGACACACAGGTTATCCAGGTGGTCTTAGAGAGATGACTATGGAACAGATGTTAGAAAAGCACCCAACAGAAGTTGTAAGACACGCTGTAAAGGGCATGATGCCTAATGGTAGACTTGGAAGACAGATGTACAAGAAGTTAAAGGTTTACGCTGGTCCTGAGCACAATCACGAAGCACAGAAGCCAGAAGTACTGGATATTTAAGAGAAGGGAGGATTTAAACAATGGCAACACAGTTTTATGGAACAGGAAGAAGAAAGTCTTCAACAGCTAGAGTTAGATTAATCCCTGGCACTGGTAATATCACAGTTAACAAGAAGCCTCTGGACGATTACCTCGCAATGGAAATCGTTAAGAGAGAGGTTAAGAGACCTTTCGAAATCGCTGGTTGTGAAGGTCAGTTCGACGTAATCGCTACAGTAAACGGTGGCGGCTACACTGGACAGGCAGGCGCACTCAGACACGGTATCTCAAGAGCACTTTGCGAAGCTGATAGAGAAGCTTACAGACCTCTCCTGAAGGCAGCTGGTTTCTTAACAAGAGACAGCAGAATGAAGGAAAGAAAGAAGTACGGTCTCAAGAAGGCAAGAAGAGCATCACAGTTCTCAAAGAGATAGTCTATCGACTACTCAAGACAATGGAAACCTTACAAACAGTGGGTTTC
>JAGHTQ010000076.1 GCA_018065295.1 Candidatus Colimonas fimequi
ACTTATGATTTCTCAAGTACTGAAGGCGTTGGCACTGCTCCAGATATGGAAGCAATCCTTGCTGATATCGAAGAACTGAAGGAAATGGTAGCATCAGGCGCATATGGCGAAGGTTTCGATGCTGGTAGACTTCACGTAGAGATTAATGTTGTTGACGATAACGACTGGAAAGACAAGTGGAAAGAATACTTCCACCCAACTCACGTTACTGAGCATCTGGTTGTTAAGCCATCATGGGAAGAGTACGAGCCACAGGAAGGAGATCTCATTATTGAGATCGACCCTGGTATGGCCTTTGGTACAGGTACTCATGAGACTACAAGCCTTTGCATGAAGCTGATGGATAAGTACATGGGCGAATTCGGCGAAGACGTTAAGGTGCTGGATGTTGGCTGCGGTTCAGGTATTCTGAGCATTGCGGCATCACGTCTGGGTTCTAAGGACGTTCTGGGCGTTGAGATCGACCAGGATGCAGTTAACGTTGCAATCGAGAATATCGAGATTAACGGATGCTCCGATACTGTTCGCGCTATTCAGGGCGATCTTACAAAGGGTATTGATTTCAAGGGACACGTTATCGTTGCTAATCTGATGGCTGACCTTGTTATGCTTCTTTCAGAGAGCGCTAAGGCTCATCTTGAGGAGGGCGGTATCTACATTTCATCAGGTATTCTGGTTGAGAAGAAGGAAATCGTTTCAGAGGCTATTAAGGCGGCTGGATTCGAGATCGTTGAGATTATGGAAGATGGCGAATGGTGCGCTATCGCGGCGCGCGGATAGGTAGCTAGGGGGTCTCACAACTACTACTGTCTGAAATGAAACGTTTAATTAAACGTTTCATTTCAGACAGTAGTAGTAAAAAGGGTCCACAGACCCCAGACCACGGAGGAAAACGGAGATAATATGAGCAGATTTTTTGTAACGCCAGACTGCGTTGGCGCTGACAACATCATAATTGAGAACAGAGACGACGTGCACCACATGGTCAAGGTGCTCCGTCTTAGAGAGGGCGATGAGCTGGATGTTTCAGATAGCGTTGCCTGGGAGTATAGATGCGAGATCGATTCTATTGAGGACGGGGTGGCAACACTGAAGATCCTTGATAAACAGAGTTTTTCGGCGGAGCCGGAGACTCGCGTGACACTTTTCCAGGGTGTGCCAAAGGGAAGTAAGTTTGAGACTATCGTTCAGAAGACCGTTGAACTCGGTGTTGACACTATTCAGCCAGTGTTCATGGCGCGTACAGTTGTTGTAGATAAGGGCAACTACGGCAAGAAGGTGCAACGCCTGAATAAGATTGCGGCTGAAGCTGTT
>JAGHTQ010000041.1 GCA_018065295.1 Candidatus Colimonas fimequi
CAATGGCGCTCCTTTTATCCGGCGGCGTTGCTATTGCATCGGGTCTTGAGCAGACAATGGAACTTACCGAATGACAGTGGGTTAAGTCCCGCTGGCAGGAGAGTAAGTCACAGATGGAGACAGGAGAAACATTCGCATCAGCAGTTTCTAAGTGCGGCATTTTCGATGGCACATTCGCGGCCCTTCTCACAGCAGGCGAGAAGGCTGGCAAGACAGATTCCATCATGAACCTGATTGCCGACAGATACACTGAGGAAGTTGATAACAAGATAGGTTCAAGGCTGGCTATTATCGAGCCGACCATCGTTATCATTATTTCCATCGTTATCGGCATCATTCTTCTCAGCATCATGATGCCTCTCATGAACGTTCTCGGTGCATAAGGAGGCGGCCATGAAGAAGAGAAGAATTCGCACAGCGGCGGCGGCAATCTGCCTGGCGCTGCTAATAGGAGGGATATGCTGGTACGGGAACCTTTTGCATAAGACATATAGCGCAGAAGACCTAAAACTGGCAGAGGATGCGGTACGCAAGTACGCGACTACTTGCTACGCTCTTGAGGGTGCATACCCTGAGTCCCTTGACTACTTAACTGACAATTACGCGCTCACTCTCAATGAAGATGAGTTCGTTTATCACTATGAATACATCGGGGCAAATATGATGCCCGAGATATCCGTTTTTCCAATAGATTAGAAGGTATACCATGAACGAGAAGAGACATCACGTGGACATTTTATTCATAATCGTCCTTATCGGCCTGTTCGCTGCAGCTGCAGTGACTATGGCTCTTCTTGGCGTGAACGTATATAAGACTACGGCGAATAGTAGCAAAGACGACCTGAACACGGCGGCTCTTTATTTCACTCAGCAGGTGAGACACGTGGACGATAAGACTAAGGTTCGCGTTGCTAACCTGGACGGTGAGAACCCTGCACTGGTTCTCAGCACTAGTGCCGAAGGCAAGAACGTTGAAACATGGTATTACGTATATAACGATACTTTGAAAGAAGTAACTGTCCTCGAGGGAGCTGAAGTTGATCCTGCATTCGGCCAGGAAGTCATGGCTCTTCACGCAGCTGACTTCAAGCTGGTGGCAAGCAATCTTCTTCAGGTCACTGTAACTACGGCCGAGGGTGATTCCAACACCATTAACCTGGGCCTGATGGGAGGTGGCGGCAATTAAGAGATTAAGTGGCAAGTCACTGCTCATCATCGAGCTTTCAATTCTTCTGGTCTTCTTCGTAGCCGCTTCAGCGGTATGCGTGAACATGTTCACCAAGGCAAGCGAGAAGGCAGAGAACGCCAATGTTTTGAATGAGGCAGTAGTAGAGACAACAACAATTGCAGAGACCCTGAAGGCTTGCAATGGTGACCTGACTAAGACAGGTAAGCACATCGCAGCAACTAGCGATTATGAGCTGGGCGAGGGCACCCTTACCATTTATTATGACGATGACATGAATCCAATCGCTAAGGGTAACAGCACATACACAGCTACCATCACTCAGGAGAAGGATGGCAAGCTGTTCATATACGCCATCGATATTAAGGCCAATGACGCCCGCAAGCCGGTTTATCACCTGGATTTTCAGGCGATCAAGAGAGGGGGTAAGGTGAAATGATTAGAAACTTATACCCTCATCGCGACAACGGCCGCTCATATCTTGGCGCCGGCGTAGCATCAATACTCATCGTGCTCATAGTTCTGGTTATCGGCGCTTTCGCGGCATTGACTTATGTGTCCGCCGACAACAAGGCTGACCTGGCGAGCAAAGGTGCCAAGTACTGCACCGACTACTACGCAGCTGAAACCGTTGCATCTCAGCTGCTCAATAACATCTCTTCAAGTAGCGGTAAGGTGGGCGTTAGCAACGGTTCTAAGAACACATACGACACAGATCTTGGGGCAATTGAGGTAACTCGTGCTGATAGATTCGTAACTTTCGCAGTTCCAATTAGCGACAAGCAGGAACTTGCAGTTGAAGCCAACATCACTGGCAAGAAGGTCCAGATTATTAAATGGGCTGTAGAGTAGACTGGGGTGATTGATATGGCAGATTTAAGACAGATATTAACAAGCGCCGTAACACTTGGCGCATCAGACATTTTCATAGTTGCAGGAAGACCGATTTCTTATAAGGTAAACGGTGTACTCACCGACTACTCAGATGAGAAGATGATACCGGCTATAACTAAGGAGTTGATTGCAGGTATGTACGAACTTGCAGGAAATGCAAGTTTCGAGAAGTTCCTTGCAAGCGGTGATGATGATTTATCTTTCGCAATAAACGGTATCGCCCGCTTCAGAGCCAATATGTATAAACAGCGTGGATCTCTGGCAGCAGTAATAAGGGTTATACCCTTTAGTCTTCCAGACCCGGCGGAATATCACATTCCAGATCAGGTCCTGGATTTCGCTAATTGCACTAAAGGTCTTGTCCTCGTGACAGGTCCTGCAGGAAGCGGTAAATCACTGACGCTCTCATGCATTATTGATAAGATTAACTCGGAGAGAGCTAATCACGTCATTACTTTGGAAGATCCTATTGAGTTCCTCCATCCGCATAAGCGCAGCATCATCAGCCAGAGAGAAATTTCTCTGGATACTAACGACTACGCGTCAGCACTTCGTGCGGCTCTCAGGCAGTCACCGGACGTAATCCTGGTAGGAGAGCTTCGCGATCCTGAGACAATCAGCATTGCAATGACTGCTGCTGAGACTGGACATCTGGTGCTCAGCACTTTGCACACTCTTGGGGCAAGCAACACTATCGACCGTATCGTGGACGGGTTCTCCGCTCAGATGCAGCCGCAGATCAGACTTCAGCTGAGCATGGTCCTGCAAGGGGTTATTTCGGAGCAGCTGCTGCCGGCTAAAGACGGCACACTTCATCCAGCCTTCGAGATCATGACAGGAAATCCTGCGATTAGGAACATGATTAGAGAGTCTAAGACTCATCAGATTGAGTCGGCCATGCAGACTTACGCTAGCGAGGGCATGGTCACAATGGACAGCAGTCTGTTAAAACTCTATAACGAAGGGGTTATCGATAAGGACACGGCTTTGGCTCATTGCTTCAATCAGGAAGCGCTGAGTCGCAGACTTAAATAATAGGTAGATTAAGGGTTTATTGGTATATTACAGAAAGTGAAGGGACGAAATGAATAAGGTAGAGATTTGCCTCCTTGGCAGATTTGAAATCAATCTGGATGGAAACAACATTCTCGATGCATTAGGTAATTCCAAGAAGAAGACAGCTCTTCTTCAGTACCTGCTGGTAAACAAGAACACACAGTTCACTAACTTCAATTTATTCGAGCATCTTTGGGGCGAAGACGACTCTGCAAATCCAGAATCAGCGCTGAAGACTCTTGTCAGCAGACTGAGAAAGGATCTGAAGCCATATGAACTGAGCAACATCGTATCAACAAGACATGGTGTATATCAGTGGAACGACTCAGTTTATGACAACATTGACATCTATAGATTCGAAGACATGGTTAATGAAGCTCTGGAAGTTTCAGCGCTGGACGAAAGGACAACTAAGCTCTTCGAAGACATATTCATAATGTATAAGGGCGACCTCCTCGTTGGCTACGATACAGAATCATGGATCGTTCCAAGAAGCATGCACTATCACGACCTGTATCTTAAGGCTGCTTACAAGTACATTTCACTTCTTGGTGACGAAGAGAAGTACTCCGATATTTTAAGAATTACAAGACGTGCTCTTGAAATCGATCAGTTCGACACTAGACTGAACCTTGAGATCATGAACGCAATGCTGGCTCTGAACATGAAGGCAGAGGCCATGAACCACTACAACTACACTGTAAATCTTCACTACACTCAGCTGGGAACTAGACCATCTGAAGACATCGTGGAATTTTACAGGAAACTGATTCAGGTAGAGCACAGTTCAGAAGCAACTCTTGAAACAGTATCTCGCGAGCTGGAGAAGGAAGACGGCGATACAACTGCTTTCGTTTGCGACTACTCCATCTTCAAGGATATCTACAAGATCAACATGAGAAACCTGCAGAGACTTGGCATCACAGTATTCCTGGGTGTTATCACTCTGTCAAGTACAGCTGACCAGCCAACAGAATCAGAGCTGATTCTCCTGGACAAGGTAATGGGAATGCTTCAGGCAACTCTCAAATTTAACCTGAGAAAGGGTGATACTATCTCAAGATACGGCCCATCTCAGTTCCTGGTGCTGCTGCCAACTCATAACCACAACTCCGGTGCACTGGCTCTCGAAAGAGTTAAGAACGCGTTCTACAAGAACTGCACAATTCCTAACTTCGTATTCAGCTACAAGCTGACACCGCTTGGTTATAACGGTAACGATACAAGAAAATAACAAGGTGATCATACATAAAAAGGACCGACATCATTGATGTCGGTCCTTTGTTATTTGTTTAGTCAGTTCTTTAGTTAGTTCTGTTCGGCGGATTGAATGGAATGTAATCGAATGGATCCTGCGGAACATCGTTATATCTTACTTCGAAGTGGCAATGTGGTCCTGTACTGTTACCTGTACTACCAACTTCTGCAATCTTCTGTCCTTCGTATACCTTGTCGCCTTCCTTAACAACAATCTTACTGTTGTGGGCGTACTTAGTAGTAAATCCATTCTGGTGGTCGATTACTACCAGGTTACCGTATGATGGCTGTCTTCTAGCGATTATTACAGTACCGCCGTCAGCAGCGTATACTGGTGTACCTGTAGGACATGCCATATCAGTACCCTTATGGAATCTACCCCATCTCATTCTGAATGTAGTTGTCTGGCGATAGTTGTCCTTAAGTGGATGTGAGAACTTACCGTCACCAACTGTTGGTGGTCTCTTGGCAGTACCAATTGTTACTTCTTCAGTTACTGGTTCCTGCTTAACCTTGGAAATCAGTTCTTCTCTTCCGATTTCCTTACCGTTTACAGTAGTTATTTCAGCAGTTACTTCTCTGCTACCGTTCTTACCTTCGACTGTTACCTCCTTGTCGCCCTTGTACATTTCCTTAGACTTAGTTTCCTTAGTCTCGAACTTGATAGTTTCGTCGTAAGTTACTTCTTCTGTAAGCTTAACAGTTACAGCTGGGGCTGTCTGCTTAATTACAATTGGCGTACCAGCACTCAGTTCGTCGTCTGGGTCTGCATTGATATTATTGTTGTCCTTCAGGAGTGCTGTTGCTGTTGTGTTGAATTCAGCAGCTACATCGTCCAGAGATTCTCCAGCAACTGTAGTGTGAACAGTCTCCTTCTTGCGAGGTGTTGTCAGAAGCGACAGCATTTCGTCACGTGAATAGATATTGTTAAGTTTAGTGTTTGTCTCCTTAACTTCAACCTTCTCCAGTACAACGGCCTGCTTAACCTTCATGTTTCTGCCGTCTCTAACTGTGTATTTATCAATATAAAAACTCTTCAGGTCTTCCAGCACTGACTGTACATCTGTACTTGAACGGAGAGCACCGATTTTCTTACCGTCAACATAGATACCATATGATGAAACCTTGAAGTCTGACATGTAAGTCAGTCTCTTAAGTACGTCATCTGATGTATCAATCTCAACGTCACCAAGTGCCGATACTCTCTTGAAGGAGATATCGTCCTTGGCATCGATTACTACATCCATGTTGGTATCCTCCTTCAGGGCGTTCTGTACCAGGTCTGTGATACGAAGTACGTCGTCCTTGTTCTTAACGATACCAAGAGGTGTGCCGTTATATGAATATTCATACGCTGTGCAGTAGTTGAAACCACTAGCCAGAATAACCAGAACTGTAGCAATTGCTGCTGAAGCTGTGATGATGTTTTTCTTGTGTGCGTCGCAGTATGCACCAAAAGCGTGCATCTTCTTACCAATCGCACTGTTTCTGAAGGAATTAAGTCTGAGCATTCTGTTAAATGACAGAGCTGCTCTAGCTTCTTCAGTACGGATTTCACGGTCCAGTCTAGCAAGCTGACGTTCTTCTTCTGTCTTAGCGTTCTTCTCTTCCTTGGACTTAAGTCCCAGAAGATCTCTGAATCTAATGCTGGCTTTCTTGTTAATCTCTGTCTTGATAGTCATATCATAAACATTAACAAGACCGCCGCCCTTAGCCGCATCTTCCTGTCTGATCATCTCGAGGCGAGCGATTTCATCCAGTTCTCTCTTACGTTCAAGCTTCCTGCGGTCCTTCTCAGCTTGAATTCTTATCTTCTCAGCCTGTGCGCGAAGCTTCTGTTCCTGCTTACGCTTACGCTCAGCCTGTCTCTTCTCTTCTCTTTCTTTCCAAAGGGCTCTAGCCTTATCCTTACGCTCCTGCTTAATTCTTGCTTCTTCAGCAGCCTTAGCCTGCTTAGCCGCAAGTTCAGCTGCGTGTTTCTCTGCCTTCGCCTGTTTTATTGCAAGTTCACGAGCCTGCTTCTCAGCCTTGGCCTTAGCTGCGGCCATAGCCTTCATGCGCTTAGCTTCTTCAGCCTTCGCTGCCTGCTGGGCAGCTGCCAGTTCTCTGGCGTGCTTGATTTCTTCAGCCTTAGCACGCTTAGCCTGAGCAACCTGTGCTGCCTTCTTAGCTTCCTCAGCTGCTCTACGAGCACGTTCTTCATTCTGCTGTCTGACAAGTCTTGCCTGCTCTTCCTGTGCACGCTGAATAGCCAGAGCCTTCTCCGCCATTTCGCGCTGAGCCTTAATCTCGGCTGCTCTCTTCTCAGCCTTGCGAAGCTGATCCTGTCTGACACGTTCTGTTCTGCTTCTCTCCAGTGCGATTTGCAGTTCCTTGCGCTGCAGGTTTCTAACGTACTTAGCCTGCTGCTGCACTTCAGTCAGTTCCTGAATCTGATCCTGCTGAGCCTTATTAAGTGATGAAGCACTCTTATCAGTTATATCTGAAATCTTATCTACAATTACTTCCTGACGATGCTTAGCGTAAAGAAGTTCTTCCTTGAGAGCATCCATAGTCTCATTGTGAAGTTCTTCCTTGGCCTTCGCTTCAGCAATTCTTGCTTCTTCAGCGGCCTTAGCCTGCGCCTGCTCCTGGGCGCGACGTGCCAGTTCTGCTCTCTGACGCTCTTCAAAGGCCTGCTTTCTCGCACGCTTAGCAGCCTCGATTGCTTCCTGATTCTGCTGATTAGCAATCTGCTGTGCTGCCTTCTCTGCATTGAGAGCCTGCAGTCTCTTCTGCTCAGCTTCAAACTGCTTCTGAGCAGCACGTCTATTAGCCGCTTCAAGCTGGAGCTTCTGCTTAAGTTCCTTAGCCTTCGCTGCGTCTTCCTTGGCTCTGATGCGTTCAGCATCTTCCTGAGCTCTTCTTCTTACAGCAGCTTCTGCTGCCTGGGCCGCCTGGGCTCTTGCGATTTCAGCTGCTCTAGCCTGTGCCGCAGCCTTCTTCGCACGCGCTTCAGGGGTATCAACCGCGCTGCTTGTGCGCGCTGTATTGGCAGCCTTAGTCTGCGCCGGCGCACTTGCACCCTTCGCAGAATTCTGGGCACCAGAAATAGCATCTACGCTCTTTCTTAAATCGCGCAGACGCTCGTACATTTCCCTTGCTTTCGGATCAGAAGCCAGCAATTCTTCCCTGGACATGGTAGTCGTGGAATCAGACTTCTGTTCCGCAGTATTCGGCTTTATTTTGCCTGCTTGCTCATCAGGTCTATTTTCTCCTTCGTTACCTCTCCAAAGCATTGACATCTTTCTCCTGTTTCGAGGATTCCTGTATCCTTGCACTTATTGCAGTTATACTGAATTTCCATGTGATTTAACTCAAATCCGTTATCAGTAAGCAGGAATGCCTCTGTGAAATTCAATGAATCTATTTCATCCTTAATTTCGTCCATGGCTTCCTTCTTGTCTATTCTATCAGAAATGATAAGCTTAGACAGTTTCGCAGCCAGAACGTTCAGTTTATCTTCAATCTCTTTAATCTCAGGCACCTTGGCGAAGACCTCCTGTCTTCTTGCCTCAGCAGCCTTCTCCTCAGATGCTCTAAGGAGTTCATAGTATCTTGTTACCTCGCCCACGGTAACATCCTTGTGCTTGCCAGTGTCATCCACGCCCTTCTTAGCATCACGGCTGTTCACAAGAACTGCGTTGATGTAGTTGAAGTTAGGATTAGCAATGCCTGTTGTCTTCTCGCACGCTTCAAGAACGGCCTCAAGGGAGAATTCCATATCGTCAAACCATGTGTCCATGAGACGTCTCTCCGCTTCAGTAGCATTTCTGTTAAAGCCCAGGGCCTGAAGAACCCTCTTATAAAGGTAACTTTTACGGTCCTGCTCAGCTAGCATCTTCTCAGCTCCCGCAACATCATGTATTCCCGCTTCAGACCAGTTTTTCAGGATACCTTCAACATATTTCATGGAAACCTTGTTCTTCTTATTATGGGCGTATTTATATGCATAGATAATCAGTTCGGGATCAACCACGTAGTCGCTTGTCCAAGACATGATCTCCTGCATCTCAACTCCGTTTGTCAGGTTGCCGGTAATTTGCTCAATGGCATTTATCATATCCTGCATTGCCTTATCAGCCATGGACGCGCTAACAGCAGGGACATAACTCTTAGTGCTGCTCTTGCTGCCATACAGCTGCTCTTTCAAATTGACAAACTCAACATCATACTTGAGTCTGTCGGCAGGATCAGAAAACACCTTCCTGATAACACCGGTCTTATCCCAGTAAGTCCATGCACGCAGTACGTCTTCTACCTCGATGTTAAGGCTTCTTCCGATTTCTTCATTAGTAATTTCAATTCCAAGATCGGCATACATCTGCGCCAGAAGATACACCTTGACAGCATCGCCAGGAGCGCCAGCCATATATTCATTTATAAACATATTCTCCACTCTTGTGTCGAGCAGGAAATAATCGTCTACTTTTTCTCTGTAAAAGGCCATGGCCTCCTCCTGTATACCATCAAATAACAAAACTTAATTAAAATTCTGGAATAACCCCTGACGCCTTGTCCTTGAACTGAGTGAATCTCTCAATCCATGAAACGTCAACTGTTCCAGTAGGACCACTTCTGTGCTTAGCGATGATTACTTCGCATTCGCCAGGCTTCTCAGTAGTCTCCTTGTTATAATATTCATCCCTATAAAGGAAAATTACGATATCCGCATCCTGCTCGATTGATCCTGATTCTCTCAGGTCAGAAAGCATAGGTCTGTGGTCAGTTCTCTGCTCAGGTGCACGAGACAGCTGTGAAAGAACCAGAACTGGACAGTTAAGTTCTCTGGCAAGCAGCTTCAAGTTTCTTGAAATAACTGAGATTTCCTGAGTTCTTGAATCTGACTTACCTTCTGGATTCATCAGTTGCAGGTAGTCGATAACTACAAGGTCAAGACCCTTGTCAGCCTTAAGTCTTCTGCACTTGGACTTCATCTCCATGATGCTGATACCAGCTGTATCATCGATATGAATATTGGCGCTACTGAGAACGTCAACTGCAACGTTAACATCGTCCCAGTCTCTTCTCTCAAGCTTACCAGTCTTAAGCTTCTGCAGTTCAACCTTTGACTCCATGGAGAGCAGTCTCTGAGACAGCTGCTCCTTGGCCATTTCCATGCTGAATATCATTACTGAAGCGCCGCCCTTAACAGCCGCGTTTCTAGCAAGGCTGAGGGCAAACGCAGTCTTACCCATGGCAGGTCTAGCCGCCAGAATGATCAGGTCTGACTTCTGAAGACCTGATGTCTTCGCATCGATATCTACGAAACCAGTAGTGATACCAGTAAGGCCCCCATCCATCTGTGAAGCCTTGTCGATAGCATCGATATTGTTAAGCAAAGCTTCCTGAATGTGTGTATACTGACCCTTCTGTCTTGACTGTGAAATCTCGAAGATTTCACGTTCTGCATAGTCCAGCATCTGTGTTGCTTCAAGACCACCATCGTATCCCTTGTTTACGATATCGTCTGCAGTATTAATAAGTCTTCTTATGGATGCCTTCTCACTAACGATCCTCGCATACTCCACTGCATTTGAAGTAGTTGGAGTCGCTGATGAAAGAGATGCGACATATGCTCTGCCGCCAACCATGTTGAGACTGTTTATCTTCTTAAGTTCCTCTGATACTGTCAGTACATCTACAGGCGCACTCTTACGGTGAAGAGAAAGGATTGCCTTGAAGATTTCCTTGTGATTCTGATCATAGAAATCTTCAGGTCTTAGTGTCTCAACAACGTCGTTTAATGCGTCCTCGGATAACATTGCAGCACCCAGTACTGAAATCTCTGCATCGGTACTGTGTGGAGGAATTCTTCCTTCATTTACTGTTATGTTCTCCATCTGGAACCTCTATATCTGAATTAGATAGTAACGTTAACCTTTAACTTACCTGAAACGTTAGTGAACAGCTTCAGAGTTACTTCTGTTTCGCCAGCGTCCTTGATAGGTGCCTTCATGTCGATCTTCTTCTTGTCGATCTTGATGCCTTCCTGTGCTTCAAGAGCTTCGGCTACGTCCTTAGAAGTAATTGAACCGAACAGCTTACCGCTGTCGCCGCCCTTTGACTTGATTTCAAGAGTGATTTCTTCCAGCTTCTTAGCCAGCTGCTTAGCTGCAGCTTCGTCAGCCTTTCTCTTCTCTTCTGCGATTGCCTTCTGCTTCTCAAGGCTTCTGATGTTGCCTTCAGTTGCTTCCTTAGCAAGTCCTCTAGGAAGAAGCATGTTTCTAGCGTAACCGTCGCTTACCTTAACTACGTCGCCAGCCTTGCCCTTACCCTTAACGTCTTTTAATAAAATTACTACCATTTATTTTATCCTCCTAATGTGAAGTTTTCGCGATTTAATTAGCTTCTAAAATACTTGTTAAATATTCTCTGATACCAGCCAGGATTTCCTGTGGTGGAATATCAACCTGTACGCCTGCCGTATTCAGGTGACCGCCGCCACCGAATTTCTCCATAACCATCTGAACGTTGATTTCGCCAAGAGATCTTGCACTTACTGCAGTTCTGCCGTATTCATCCATGCCGGCAACGAAACTTGCCTTAACTCCTTTAACAGTCAGAAGCTCATCGGCAATCTGAGAGTTAAGAATCTGTGCGTTCTCATTTCTTCCCTGCAGTACTGACATTACGATGCCGTCATCAAAGAATTCAGCGTTAGCAATACACATAGCCTTAAGTCTTACTGCCTGGCTATCGCCCTGGAAGTACTTACGAACCTGCTCCAGGTCTGCGCCGCTTCTTCTAAGCCATGATGCCGCTTCAAAAGTTCTAACGCCCGCCTTAACAGCAAATCTGTTAGTATCAACCATGATACCAGCAAGAAGTCCGTTAGCTTCCATTGTTGTCAGTGCACGTCTTCCGCAAGCGTACTGAACCATCTCTGATACCAGTTCTGATGCAGATGAAGCGTATGATTCCATATATGAAAGAGCCAATCCTGTGATACAGTCCTCAGCCATTCTGTGATGGTCAACGATAACCTTCCTGCTGATGTTCTCAACAAGATCCATGCACTCAACCAGTCCAGGTCTATGAACGTCAACGATTACCAGCAGTGAATCCTCATCAGCCAGGCTGTGTGCACGCTCAGGTGAGATTATATTAAACTCAGCGCATTCCTTAGCGTCCTCAGCGATAGCTGTTAATGCATCATTGTAATCACCGAGCACGATATATGTTTCTTTGCTAAGAGATCTTGCGATGCAATTGATACCCATCGACGCGCCGAAACAGTCCATATCCGGGTTCTTGTGGCCCATGATGAAAATTTTGCTCGACTGTTTAATCAGTGCCTTGAGGGCATGAGCGATAACTCGTGACTTACCCTTGTTGTTCTTCTCAACGCTCTGTGACTTGCCGCCATAGTACTCAAGCTCGTTAATGTTCTTAACGATAGCCTGATCGCCGCCACGTCCCAGTGCCATGTCGAGGGCCGCATCCGCGTAGTCTTCGCATTCTGCAATTGACTTACCGTTGATGCCAACGCCGATACTCAGTGTTACCGGGAAGTCTGCGGTAGTCTCAATCTCCTTGATAGTGTCAAGGATATCGAACTTATTCTCACGCAAAACTCTCAGCTTCTTGTATGGGAAAATAACCTCATACATGTGCTCTCTGTATCTGGCTACCGCCGCTTCGTTAGCGCCAGCCCATGCGCGAATCTTCTTATCGATTTCTGCCGCAACGTTCATTTCACCGTCATCACCAGTGCTGGCTGTCAGCTCATCGTAGTTGTCAATGTTGACGATACCTACACATACCATGTTGTCCTGGTAAAGGTCCTTTAATGATTCCCATGAAGTGATATCGATGAAGTACATGAGTACTGTACCATTCTCTTCATCACCCATGATTGTTGGCATAATTCTGAAGTACTTATCAGCAGAGTGATAGTATACATTCTTGTGATTCTCAGCTGCTTCGATGATTTCGGCCATACGAAGTCTTGTCAGTGTGAAAATATCAGCACCAACAATACCGCTATATTTAAATACCGCTGTCATCGCTTCACTTGCTCTTGTTACCTTGCCCTGCATATTTACAGTAATCATTGGCAGAGGTGTGTACATAGCAAGAAGCTTCTCTAATCTTCCGACATACATAACTTGTACCTACTATTATTTCCTTCTGTTCCTTCTGTTCCTTCTGTTTCCTCCGGACTGTGACTTCATCTGGTCCTTGAATACGAGAAATCCTTTAACCCCGAATATCATATCAATCATACCGAGGAGAACTAATATCTGTCTCAGCATGAAGAAATTCCATAATAGAAGCGCTATTATTACTGCTACAAATCTTGGCCATCTTCTAAGGCTGCACCACATGAAGATTACTGATACACCCTGAATTACGAATACTAAGTCGAACACGTAATTGATGTTCACATAGATCATATCGTTAGGGAACATTTCCATCTTATTAGTGATAAAAGCGATCAGGTACATGAGTACCATTGCTGTTACCGTCTGTGGTGGGAATGAGAATTCCTTGAACTTAGGCATCAGCTGAACACTCTTCCTCTTGCTCTGTGATTTGCTGAGGATGATGTAATCAACATATGAAACCAGTGTTGACATGAGAACGATATAACCAGGCACCTGCTTGAGAATGTGATCGTAATAAATCATAATCTGTTTCTCTGCTACAGCCTGACTTGCATCCTGCACTCCGAAGAGTCCTCTAAGATTGCCGTTCTCAGCAATCACCTTAACTACCTGTTCAACAGATTCGCGGTAGATTTCATACACGCCCTGACCTGTCATTCTAACCATTGCAAAGAATACCAGGACGGCCGCAAGTGTTGCAATAACTGACTTGAGCACACTAAAATACGGAGAGTTATCTCCCTTGTCAATTTCCCTTGGTAAAACCAGATAAGGAACTATTAATATCAGTATTGCAATGATGATTGTTTGCATTAATTTACTCCTTGTCAGCAATATAGCAACGTATATTATAACACAAGAAAACCCGGATGTCACGGGATGCCACAAGGGGACATCTGACTCCGGGCTAATAATTAAGGCCGTTTCCAATGGAAACGGCCTTCGTTACTACATATAGTAGTTCCCTTTTAAATTAGTCAGCTACGTATGGAAGCAGAGCAACGATTCTTGCTCTCTTAATAGCTGTTGTAACTGCTCTCTGGTGAATTGCGCAAGTACCAGTGATTCTCTTAGGCAGGATCTTGCCTCTTTCAGTTACGTACTTCTTAAGCTTATCAACGTCCTTGTAATCGATAACTTCTGTCTTATCTGCGCAGAACTGGCATACCTTCTTTCTTCTCATGCCACCACGTCTCTTGTTGTCCATGATCAATTTCTCCTTTCATTAGAATGGGATATCATCATCTACGGACTGGAAACCTTCGATGCTATCTGCACCATAGCTAGGTGCTGGTGCTGACTGCTGCTGTGGTCTTGAATAGCTGCCACTTGCTGCTGGTCTTGAAGCATTGTCTCCGCCGCCTAAAAATTCTACCCTGTTTGCAACTACGTCTGTAGTATAAACGGTACGACCGTCCTTCTCGTAGCTGCCTGTCTGAATTCTACCAGTGATACCAACCTGTCTTCCCTTGCTCAGGAAACGTTCACAGTTCTCAGCCTGTCTACCAAACACTACGATGTTAATGAAACTTGTTCTTTCATTTTCACCGTAACCGTCGTTAACAGCGATTGAGAATCTTGCTACTGCAGTCTGGTTCTGGCCAGTAGTGTATCTTACTTCGGGATCTCTAGTTAATCTTCCTATCAGCTGTACACTGTTCATTGGTTAACCCCCGATTCTACTTCTCATCCTTGTTAATGATGATATGTCTGATAACGTTATCTGAAATCTTGAGTCTTCTGTCGAGTTCCTTTGGCAGAGTTGTTTCACCCTTGAACTCAACAACAACATAGTATCCTTCACTCTTCTTCATGATAGGATAAGCAAGCTTTCTCATTCCTACTACATCAACTTCGCCAACTTCACCCTGAGCAGCGATGATTTCCTTAACTGTTTCGATTGTTGATTCCTTAACAGCTTCTTCTAATGTAGGATCGATGATGAACATTACTTCATAGTTTGTCATTGATTTTCACCTCCCTATGGACTGAATGGCAATAACGCTTGTTATTGCAAGGATTTCGCGCCTTATTGCGCTTCACAAACTGGGCCTAGGCCCGAATTCGTGCTTTTATATTATACACCAACGGTGCATTAAATCAAGGCTATTTTTTAACATTTGGCAACTCTAAATTGCCAGTTATAAGCTTCATTAACTCCTGATTCAGCAGTACCCTCCACTGATTGTGCCCATCAAGAACAAGGGGTACATATATAGTGGACTCTGTCACATCAGATTCCTTAGAAATCTCACTGATTTTTTCTAAATATATCTCCAGACACTTATCCGCCAGCTTATCCTTGTCCTTAACTTCGTCGGATTCCAGGTTGCTGGTAATGTATTTATATGCCTCATCTTCAGCCGCCTTCTGGGCCTCGCTGAAGTCGTGGCCCTTGATATTCATCTTAACAACAGCCACGTTGTTCTTAGTTCCCACGGCTACTGTCTCTGCCTCAAATCCATCGAAGAGATTCTCGTACAAAGTCTTGGTCGCCTCTTCATCATCCTTAATAGTTGCAATATGACTTACAGTGTCTTCGTCCACGTAGTTTACTGCTTCCTGTATGTTTCCCGCCGCCATTGCATGGAGGAAATCCTCTGCAGCTGCCTGGGCAGCATCGCTATCTGGACCGCCTGAGCCGGTGCTCATTGACAGCATCATCATTAAGCTAATTATTCCACTAATAATTCCGTTCATTAAATCACCTGTTATCCCGGGAACCACCGAACTGTTGAAATTTACCCATCTAGCCTCTATAATATATTACGGTAATAGGATTTTCAAGTAGCACCAGACAGGAGGACTGATGATTCCTAAATACTACGATATTGACGAAATTAATAGCAAACAGACTCATCATAAGAAGGCTGCCAAGATAATAATTATCGTTGCAATCGCTTTAGCTGCAGTAATTTTTATTGCAGGCACATTAGGCGCACCACTTCTTGTTAAGGCACTGGCATCAGATAACGAATCGGTTCCAGAGGACCTGACCGATCAGGTGACAGAACTGGATTTTGGCGAAATAATTCGTGAGAACACCGTTGATGAAATAATATCCGGTGCGGAGATTCCAGCCCTCTCTAGGGATCAGATATATTCTCTTGATCTTAGTAAACCTAGCGGCGTTACTGTGGGCGACCTGAAGCTTTGCACGAAGGGTGCACTTGTTGGTCTGGAAGAAGACTTCTGGCAGCTTGAACAGGACTACGACATCAACTGCCTCTTCGTTATGGCCATCGCATCTCATGAGAGTGCCAACGGCACCATTTGTTTCAGGAAGAACAATATGTTTGGTTTCGGAACTAAGGGATTTTCCAGCAAAGCTGAGGGCATCCGTGTAGTTGGCAAGACTCTTGCCAACAGTTACCTGAGCGAAGACGGACGACTTTACAAGGGTAAGACTGTCGAAGCCGTTCACAAGCGCTACGCGGCAAGTCCAACATGGGATGACAAGGTGGTTAAGAACATGGTTCGATACTATTCAAATATTAGCGAGAATCACAATAAAGCTATTGAGGCACTTAAATAGGTGCGGTGCCAGACCTGAAGGACTGGCACACGCGGATTATGAATATCGCCCTGCAGAATACTGCAGGGTTTTTTCTTTGACTTCACAAATTGCCCGTGGTAAAATTTTTAGGTAAAAATGTTTTTATTTACTAAAGAGGTTTTACTATGGTAACTTTGAAGGATATTGCGGGAAAAGCCAAGGTATCTCAGGCGACAGTATCCCGCGTTCTCAATAACGACCCGGCTCTGAGCATTACGCCAGAGAAGAGGGAACTTATCATTGATATTGCTAAGGAACTGAACTACAAGACTGTTACTCAGCGTGTTCAGGAACAGCAGTCAGGGGTAATTGGTGTGACCGAACAACCGGCATTCTTTAGCATGGGTGTTGATATCACTAAGAAGCGCATCGGCATTGCTCAGATGTTTGAACTGTCAGAGCAGGCACAGGATATCTACTATATTTCACTTAAGCAGATGGTTGATCAGGCATGCTTCAGCTACGGCTGGACAACAGTCCTCTTCTCTCGTAATGAAGAAGGTCGCTTCATCAAGCACGATAATGACCCTGTAGATGGCATCATTTGCATAGGTCGTTTCACTAGTGAAGAAATTGCAGATTTCGAGAAGCATACTCCAAACATCGTTTTCCTGGATTCAAATCCAGACGCTATGAAGTATTACAGCATCATGCCTAACTATCACATGGCTGTACGTCAGGTTCTGGCTCACAGTTTTGCCCTTGGCAAGAAGCGCATTGCTTATGCTGGCAGCGTCCATACTTTTGGTGACAAGAAAGAGTTATCAACAGATGCTCGTTATTATTACTACCAGAACAAAATGTTAAGCGAAGGTCTGTTCGACGAAGAACTAATCATCGACTGCCCTATGAACGCCGCTGGCGGATACGAAGCAATGAACCAGTACCTTGAAAGTCACAAGGACGTTCCGGAAGTAATCTTTGCAGCAAGTGACGCGGTAGTTCCAGGAATCGTCAAGTCCCTTTACGAACATCACCTGACAATCCCAGGCGACGTGGGCGTTGTTACATTTAATAACACCAGCTTCTCAGAATTCTCAAGTCCGCCACTCTCATCAATAGAAGTACACCTTGATGAGGGTGCTAAGATGGCAGCTCAGTGTCTCATCTTCGGATGGATGCACAATGCAGGACTTGCTAAGAAGATTGTAATTCCTTGTAAGCTTATTGATAGAGGCAGTGTTAAATAGCCACTAAATATTATATGTACATTTCAGAACCCACCTACATATGGAAAGTGGGTTCTATTATTCTCGTTTTGTAAAAGTTTTACTTAACTATTTGTGTGT
>JAGHTQ010000091.1 GCA_018065295.1 Candidatus Colimonas fimequi
CTAAGTTCCGGATACTGATTCAGCGCCCTCGCCTTTCGCACAGGTATTTCAGACGTGTACCAGAAACTGACTCCGATGCGATAATACACGTAGTATCCGTCATCGAAGTCCCTATCTTCAGTTGATAAGAATTTCCTGCTGAGATCATCCCAGCACTTCATCGCCTCTTCCATATCAACACTCATAAGTGCTGATATTCGATCGCTTTCAAATTCCCAATCTACGTTATACATCGCTAATCCCTCTATTATCTCTATCCCCAGATCTTCACATAATTAATGTTCTTGCCGTAACCCCTGAACTTATCTTCATACTCCGTAGTATATTCGCGAGCCGCCAGGTCGCTGTTATGAAGATCGCGACTCATCTCATTTATAGGCAAACCCAAACGTTCGATTTCCTCCAGAGTAAATTCGAAAAGTTCTTCGTTATCAGTTTTGAACGCTACGAATCCGCCGTCCTTAAGAATCTGTCTATACTTAAGGAGCGTATCACCGAAAGTGAAACGTCTCTTGGCATGGCGAGCCTTTGGCCAAGGGTCGCTGAAGTTCAGGTAAACACCATCCACTTCGTCGTCTTCGAAAAAGTCGCGGATGTCCACCACGTACTCCATGATATATCTTACGTTTGGAATCTCAGTCTCGGCTGCCTTCTCAAGGCCGCGAATGAGTACCGCGCCAAGGCCCTCAATACCGATGAAACACGCATCCGGATTATCAAGGGCGTGGCTAGTAATGAACTTGCCCTTACCGCAGCCCAGCTCAATATAGAGCGGCCCCTCGATTCCGAAAAATTCGCGCCACTTACCCTTATATGCACGCGGGTCATCTACGATGAACCTGCGATTAGCTTCTATTCGTTCTGCTAGATTTTTTACTTTCTTATGTCTCATGTGTCACCTTTGCATAATGGTCAGCCCATTACATCACGCACTTAACAAACGCCACCAGCGCCTCATAGTCCTTCACTGCCGCAAGCTCTCTTGCTGAGTGCATCGCCAGCATCGGAATGCCGATGTCAGTTGCAGGCACTGGAATGTACGCTGAAATAATTGGTCCCAAAGTTGATCCGCCAGGTGCTCCCGACTTGTTCGCGTGAATCTGATATGGGATCTTGTGGCCGTCGCAGATGCTGCGAACCATTGCGATCATTCTGCCGTCAGTGGCATAGCGCTGAGATGCGCTAGTCTTAATGGCGATACCTTTGCCCACCTGAACGGCAGATGTCGGATCGGACTTCTCCGGATAGTTAGGATGCACCCCGTGTGCCCCGTCAACTGAGATGATGAAACTCTTCTCGTAGTCCATTGGCAGCTGATCCAGAACCAGCTTCAGTGTATTGGAATCGGCGCCCTGCTTAGTGCGGCTTCCGATTTCTTCGTTGTCGAAGAGGCAGATCATTGAAATGTGACCACCTTCGCCGTCCGCTGCGCTCATTGCTTCAGTCAGCGCCGCAACAGATGCGATGTTGTCGATAGCTTTGCTCATTACGAACTCGTGGCCTACGCCGGCCATAATGGCCCCCTCACACGCAAAAAGATTCACGTCCATACTGAGAATATCCTCAGCTTCGCATCCAACTCGCTCCGCGATTACGTCCATAATTGAGCCGTTTCCTGCCAAGCCCACAACAGGCAAAAGTTCCTTCTGCGCATCTATCTTCTTAGTCTCAATCTCACGATCCATATGCGGCGCCAGTGATGGAATCACTGCGATTGGCTCGTTAATATCAACCAGCTTCATCTCTGGATTAAACTCGTCTTCACCCTTAGTCCACACTGCGCCAGCAATGCCAAGTGGTCTATCAAACCAAGTTCTCTTAAGCATGCCGCCGTATGGCTCCACGTTCAGTCTCTGGCAATTGCCAGTTTCGCCCTTCATGTCTGGCTGTGGTTTCAGCTTAAAGCAAGGGAAGTCAGTGTGTGCTGTGGCAATGTGAATGGCACCATCGTGCTCCTCAGGAATAACCATTGCGAAAAGGGCTGAGTCGTGCACCTTCACATAGTACTTACCCGCTTCAAGTCCGCCGATTTCGCTAAGCTTTGCCGCTGCGAATCCTGCCGCCTCCAGTTCTTCAATTGCCATAAGCACTGCCTGATATGGGCTGTGCGCTCTATTTAAAAATGTTGTTAACATTGTTATTTACCTCTCTAACAGGATGCTCCTGATTTTTCCCAGCGTCATGAAAAATTTCACATTCGCAGCCTTAACTGCTGACTCGTTAATATTCGCCTCTGTAATAGGTGTGTCTGCGTCGATTCCTGCCACCTTCCTGTAGTAATCTCTCACCTTATCTTCGAGAGTGTTTCCTGGATTCACTGGGTTCGCAGGCGCAGCCGAAAGGTCTTCAATTTCAAAGTCGTAGATGATTGGCGGGTTAGCCCCTTTGCTTGATGATTGCGGTGCACTGCCCTGAGTGCCACCACCCTGCACGCCAGCCGGTTTCGGAGCGCTCATTGCCTGGGCCACCTGCAGACCTGGCACCAGATCTTCGAAGGACGTAAGTCCAGTGGCATAGAACAGAAGCTCGAAGTATGTCTGTGGCTTATCCCCGTTTATTGCAATAACTGCATTTATTACATCATCGCTAAGTGATGTTGTCTGAAGTAGAAGTCTATAGTCTTCCTTAGTCATGCTCATGTCGTTCCTCCTGATTATGTTATAAAGGATGGATATATTATAACATAATAAAACACCCACCCGTTAACTTCCCGGGTGGGCTTAACCAACAATTTCCTTAAGTTTCACTGTATAACCTCTCTTTCTTCCTTCGATCTATGGTCAGTAGCTTCTTGTATCAAATTACCTGTCCATTGGTCTATCCTCTTTTAACTTAAATATTGACTTCCTTTGTTGTCATTATATTACCACCTGGGGTGGGGGATGTCAACACAATTTGCGAAATTTTCTGACTTTTCTTTCTTTTTAACAAAAGGGCCCCACCGGAGCCCTTCAACTATCAATGAACTATCAATCCTATGACTTAATCTTACCAGTCATGTTCTCAACAACCAGCTTGAACACTGTAGTTCTAGACATGGCTGCCGGGTTATATTCGAATCCTTCCGGATGATACTGCGCAACAATCATGTCCAGCGCC
This sequence comes from Candidatus Colimonas fimequi, assembly GCA_018065295.1. Taxonomy (GTDB): domain Bacteria; phylum Bacillota; class Clostridia; order Peptostreptococcales; family Anaerovoracaceae; genus Lentihominibacter; species Lentihominibacter fimequi. The sequence continues at coordinate 3,100 of JAGHTQ010000091.1, forward strand.
TTCTTCTTATCTTCATCACCAAGAATATAAACCCTGCCCTGACCAATAACGCTCTCGAACATCATTGTACAGTGACCCTTCTCCTCATTTGACTGGAGCACGTGCTTGCAATCCATTTCAAATGATGCACGATTATCCTTCTTAATCAGTTCATATTTAGTACCCTCGCTAGCACCATGGAAATACAGTTCAACTGTATCACCCATCTGAACTAATCCGAAATTAAGTGGCAGAATATATGGATATCCATCATTATTCAGCGCCAGTCTGCACACATCACAGTCTCTCATGATGCGGATCATTTCGTTTCTATCTGTTACTTCTCTATCTTTTCTACGCATAGCAACCTCCTATCCATGTTATGCCCTCATTATACCACATTTATTCACATTTTATAAAGCTGCCACTGGCACTGCTTGGTCAGATACTTAATCACATACCGCCTATCCGAATTGCCGATATAGCTTTGACACTCATAGATGATACAGTCCGCACCGCCCCCTTTATGCGGCGTACTGGAAATCACCTTGTCAATCTTGATTTCTGCCATCTCCCCATCCGGCTGCGCCACCTTAAACTTATAGGGAATTGGATTCTGATTAGGCCAGAACACCGCCAGCATGCGCACTGGCTTCGATACTATTCTCATACTTACCTCCAAATTATCGCTTCCCCTACAAGCACACCCTAATACTACTCTCCCCACTGGTAAAAATATTGACCTCTACCAATATCGTAATACGTCTCGACAAATCTCAGCTAATTTTAGTCGAGTCTCGACCAAAA
>JAGHTQ010000031.1 GCA_018065295.1 Candidatus Colimonas fimequi
GTTCTACCGATTGCAAGACCTGATCCATTGAGAGTGTGAACGAATTCTGGCTTCTTAGCGCCTTCTCTCTTGAATCTGATGTTAGCTCTTCTTGCCTGGAAATCGAGGAAGTTTGAGGATGATGAAATTTCAACATATCTGCCGTAGCTTGGCATCCAAACTTCGATGTCATATGTGCATGCTGATGAGAAGCCCAGGTCACCAGTTGAGAGTCTAACTACTCTGTAAGGGATACCCAGAACCTTAAGTACTTCTTCAGCGTCGTTAGTCAGTGCTTCCAGTTCGTCCCATGAATCTTCTGGCTTACAGAACTTAACCAGTTCTACCTTGTTGAACTGATGCTGTCTGATGAGACCTCTTGTGTCTCTACCAGCTGAACCAGCTTCTGCTCTGAAGCATGGAGTGTATGCTGTGTAGTGGATAGGAAGCTGCGCTTCTGGCAGGATTTCCTGTGCATGCAGGTTAGTTACAGGAACTTCTGCTGTTGGAATCAGGAAGAAGTCCTTCTGTGGTACGTAGAACATGTCTTCTTCAAACTTAGGAAGCTGACCTGTACCAGTCATTGCTGCTCTGTTTACCATGAAAGGTGGCAGGATTTCTACATAATCCTGATCGCCTGTTGTGTGCAGGTCCAGCATGAACATCTGGATAGCTCTTTCAAGTCTAGCACCAAGGCCCTTGTATACTGTGAATCTAGCGCCTGAAATCTTAGCAGCTCTATCCCAGTCGAAGATACCAAGGTCTTCACCGATATCCCAGTGAGCCTTAGGTTCGAAATCGAACTGAGTTGGTTCCATGAACTTACGGAGTTCTACGTTATCTGTGTCGTCTTCGCCAACCTGAACGAAATCAGCAGGAACGTTAGGAATACCAAGGAGTACGTCCTTGATTTCAGCTTCCAGCTTTGAAATTTCTTCGTCCTTAGCCTTGATTTCTTCTCTCAGTTCCTTCATTTCTGCCATGATTTCAGTAGCGTCTTCGCCGTTCTTCTTGAGAACACCAATCTGCTTTGAAACTGTGTTCAGCTTAGCCTTCATTGGCTCAACTTCTGCCTTGGCAGCTCTGATCTTGCCGTCGATTTCAGGGATTTGTTCGATACCGAAGCTACCCTTAGTTCTTCTCTCTACACCAGCCTTCATGCCTTCGTAGTCTTCTCTGATTTTTCTGATGTCTAACATTGCTTTATCCTTCTTTCAGCTAAAATACTTTGTGGCTTGTTCTATAAAAATTAGAATAAGTTCTTCTTGTAAGTGATATAAAGGTCTCTGAGTTCTTCAACCTTCTCCTTAGCAACTACCTGCAGCTTTGATGCTGTTTCGTAGTCTTTATTATCAAGGGCCTTCACGATCTTAGTGAGCAGGCAGTCATCTGTAAGTGTATCTCTGCCAAGCTCGTTTCTAAGAGCATCGATCTTGCTCCAATAATGTCTATCGTAGTCTACACAGTTCTCGTCATCGTGTGCCTTAACACATGCTCTTACCATGTCCATTGTGTTAGGAATAACTCTGTTGTGCAGTTCTGTTGACCACTGTGCCAGTACTGCTGATCTGTATGATGCCAGTACCAGGTCACTCATAACGTCGTCACGCTTGAAGATTTCAAGCTTCTCTGGGTATTCTTCGAAGTTCTGCAGGTTTTCCCAAACTGTTCTTGGGGACCTTCCGAAGTACTTAGCACGTTCTTCTTCTGTGAACTCATCGAATACGTCAACTTCTGATCTGTACATTCTGTCTGTATCAAGATAGAAGTCTTCTTCGCCGTAAGCCTTAGAAATTGACTTCTCCAGATCTTCTGGAGTCTTCTTGTTTTCTAATGCTTCCTTGATACCGTCCAGCATAGCCATGAATGATGCTGCCAGTACCAGATAAGTGTTTGACTTAGGGTTAGGTGCTCTAAGTTCGAAACGTGTAGCCATCTTGTTGCCGTATTCTCTTACGAGGCCTACGAGAACTGTTCTGTTTCTTGATGGCATTGTTGCTGAAAGTCCCAGTGAAGTTACTGTACATACAGGAGCTTCATAACCAGGCTTCAGTCTGTTAAGTGAGTCTATGCTTGAACTTACGAATGGATTGATTACATCGTAGTTCTTAAGGATACCCATCAGACCACCAAATCCCACAGGGCTCATGTACTGAGTTTCAGGATCTGCAGGGCTGAACAGGTTAACCATCTTGCCGTTCTTAAGTCTAGCTGCGATACCCATGTGAGTATGTTCACCGTTACCAGCTACGCCTTCCATTGGCTTAGCCAGGAATGTTACATCCAGACCATAAGTTCTGAAAATATCTCTTACTACATATTTAATGTGGTTCTCGTTATCGGCTGCCTGAACTGCTGTTGAGTACTTCCAGTCGATTTCCAGCTGTTCCATTACGTGGTCGTATGCACCTGAGTTGCCCAGCTTAGCCTTAACGCCGCCAACTTCCTTGTGGCCCATCTCCATGTCAAAGCCGTAATGTTCAAGTACCAGCATAGTTTCTTCCAGAGCTGTTCTAACAGGACCAGTTGTTCTCTTCCAGTACTGTTCCTTCAGCATCTGTGCTGTTGATAACTGTTCTCTATCAGCGTCATCGTCTGGAGTCTTAACCCAGAATTCCAGTTCTGTTGCTGCTGTAATTACGATTTCTTCAATATCGTCAACGCTTGTAAGGTCTGGATCCATGTGTTCGAATACATATGGGTTCTCCTGGAGAATCTCCATAAGGTCTTCCTTGAAGTTAGCAATGGCTTCCTTAAGGATAACTCTTGAACCAACCTTGAATGAGTCGTTATGAACAAGTGATGATGGAATTCTCAGTGTTCCTACTGGCAGACCAGTCATTGGATCTGGATAGTTGAAGTTGTGGTCAAC
>JAGHTQ010000163.1 GCA_018065295.1 Candidatus Colimonas fimequi
TTCAAATTTCTGTTTTGCCATTGTTTAATTCCTCCTCACAATTTACAAAAATGGAGCTACTGAGCAGACTTGAACTGCCGAACCTCCTCATTACCAATGAGGTGCTCTACCGACTGAGCTACAGTAGCACACCTTACCGTCTGGCGAAAAACCGCCTTTTAATATTATAAAATAATGATGTCGTCGTGACAACATATTATTTCCCATCAATCCCAGATAAACGACGCAACTTTGTTCCTGATTCTGCTCATGGCATTGTCTACAGACTTGCGGTTTTTATCCAGTTCCTCAGCGATAGCATCTCTCTCCTTGCCTGCTACGACTCTGCGGAATACTTCAAGTTCAAACTGGCTGAAAACCTCGTCGTTATTCTGGAGCATGTAGTCGATGATGTCGTCTAGAACCAGAAGAGTTTCCGGATTATCAGCACCATCATTTACTACAGTATCTTCGAGACATAAGTCATCCTTGTCAGTGCCCACAGGATTGCTAAGGGAGAGGGATCCGTTAAGGATCTGATGCTTCTGCCTTGATGCAGTTCTAATGGCACTGATTATCTGTCTTGTGATACAAATATTGGCGAATGTAGAGAACGCTGCGTTCTTCTCAGGGTTGTACTGACGAACTGCCTTGAACAGTCCGATCATGCCTTCCTGAACCACGTCTTCCTCATCGGCGCCAGCCATGAAATAAAGCTTGGATTTATTTCTGGCCACTTCCTTGTATCTTCTCATGAGAGTTTCTTCTGCTTCGAAGTCACCCTGCTGAGCAAGCTTCACCAGATATTCATCTGTCATGATTGCTTCTGTCATTGTTAACCTCTCTGACGAACTACTTCGTACATGAGAATTGCTGCTGCATTTGACGCGTTAAGAGATGTGATTCTGCCCTTCATTGGAATTGAAACGCAAAAATCGCACTTCTCCTTAACCAGTCTTCCAACACCGCTTCCTTCGCCACCGATAACAAGACCGATAGGTCCCTTCAGATTGCTCTGAGTGTGAGTTGCACCGTCCATGTCTACAGCCCCAATCCAAAGTCCTGCCTTCTGCAGCTTGGCAATTTCGTTACCGATGTTTGCCACCTTCGCGCAAAGCATGTATTCTACAGCCCCTGCTGAAGTTTTAGCAACAGTGTCAGTTACAGAAACCGAACGTCTCTTAGGAATGATAATTCCGTGAACGCCGGCGCACTCTGCTGTACGCATGATTGCGCCCAGGTTATGTGGGTCTTCAAGACCATCTAAAATAAGAACGAATGGATCCTCACCACGGTCCTTTGCACGTCTAAGGATATCCTCAGTTGTGCAATACTTGTAATCTGAAACAACCGCGATAACGCCCTGATGGTTAGTTGCGCCAGCCAGCTTATCCATGTGAGCTCTGTCGCTGAAGTAAAGGGGAATCTTCTTATCCTTCGCCTTACCAGCGATCTTCTGGGCTGAACCATCAGCACCCTTGGCAATTGTTATCTTCTCTATTTCTCTATCGCTTCGAAGCGCCTCCATTACGGCGTTTCTACCTATTATTACTTCTGACATATTTTAAAAACTGGTATTTTGTTCCCTTGTGTTCCTGCATCTCGCTCTCCCAAACCACGTCGAAACCAAGTTCGTCCAGGTTAGGAAAATAACGGTCCGCTTCATAAGATTCATAAATTTTTGTTACATAGAATGTATCCACGTCGTCAAAGAACAGATTGTATGTCTCTGCTCCACCTGAGATGAATACAGTCTCAGGATCGTAATCCTTAACTGCCTCAAGAACTTCTTCTCTTGAATGGCAGATAATGCAGCCTTCGTTCTCGTAATCTGCACTTCTTGTAAGAACGATGTTTGTTCTGTTAGGAAGCGGCTTACCGCCAGGGTAAGTGCTGAGAGTCTTGCGGCCGTAGACGATTACGTTGCCTGTTGTCTTCTCTTTGTAATATTTCAGATCGCCAGGCAGGTGAACGAGGAGGTTTCCTTCGTTGCCAATTGCCCAGTTCTGATCAACTGCTACTATTGCATTCATTGCATTCTCCTTATATCGCCAGTTGGCGATGCGCACATTCCGGTACTAAATAGCTACTGGAATGTTCTTAATCTGAGGATTCTTCTGATAATCTTCAACTCTGATATCGTCGAGAGTGAAGTCGTAGAAGTTCTTGATCTCAGGATTCAGGCTGAACTTAGGTGCTGGATACTGAGGTCTTGTGATCATTTCCTTAACGATGTCGATGTGTCTGTCATAGATATGAGCATCGGAAATAACGTGAACCAGTTCACCAACTTCAAGGCCTGATACCTGTGCGAACATGTGAGTAAGAACAGCGTACTGTACAACGTTCCAGTTGTTAGCTGTCAGAATGTCCTGTGAACGCTGGTTGAGAATAGCGTTCAGCTTATTTCCAGTAACGTTGAATGTCATGCTGTATGCGCATGGCTCAAGACCCATTTCACTAAGATCTGCGAAATTGTAGATGTTAGTCATGATTCTTCTTGATGCTGGCGCGTTCTTCAGCTGCCAAAGCACGTTGTCAACCTGGTCCATTTCGCCCTGAGCGAACTTGTACTTAACGCCCAGTTGATAGCCGTATGCCTTACCGATTGTACCGTTCTCATCACTCCATGAGTCCCAGATGTGAGTTGACAGATCCTTGATATTGTTTGACTTCTTCTGCCATATCCAAAGGATTTCGTCTACGCATGACTTGATTGCTGTTGGTCTCAGAGTCAGTGCAGGGAATTCTTCTGCCAGGTTATATCTGTTAACGATACCGAACTGTTTAATTGTGTGTGCTGGTGTACCATCATCCCATCTTGCACGAACCTTCTGTCCTTCGCTTGAATAGCCGTTGTCGATGATATCCTGACACATCTTAACGAATAACTGGTCAGCCTTACTCATAACTCTTCCCCCTAAAACATTCTCATGATACCGTACTTAACAATTATTCCAATAACACCAAGTACGATAATTGCAACGTAGATTTTCTCGTTATATTTAAGATTCTTAAGGCCCTTCTCTTCCTTGAAGCCCTGCTCTTCTCTGCGACGTTCATTCTCAATAGAACTCTGTCTGTTGGCTTCAACGTAGCCTGCAATCCACTGAGTAGATTTATTTGTTACTTTCTTCTTAGCTCTCTTCATTTAATCCTCTTTTTTCTGGCTATCGCCTATTATCTCAATAGCTCTATCAAGTACCCATGCCAGGCGATCCTTGTCACCTGCCAGGTACAAATATCCAACCAGCGCTTCCATTGCAGTTGCCAATCTATAGTCCAGAGGATCCGCATTCTTAGCCATCGTTACTGGCTTCTTATTGCGGGCACGCTTCACAAGAAGCTGCTCCTCTTCAGTCAGCTCATCAAAAATAGTCTTGATGATATGTGACTGTGCTGAAGCCTTCACGAACTTAGTAGCAAGTCCGTGAAGTTTGTGAACGTTATCAAGGCCCATCTCAAGAAGATGCTCTCTAACGGCCACTTCATACACCGCATCTCCCATATATGCCAACGCAGTTGTGTTAATTTTCTTAGGATTATCTATCATACTAGTCTCTGATTACCTGAACACCCTGTGGAGTATCCTTAAGTGTGATGCCCTGAGCCTTGAGAAGATCTCTGATTTCATCAGCTCTTGCCCAGTTCTTAGCCTTTCTTGCTTCCTGACGTTCATCGATAAGTGCCTGAAGTTCAGCGTCAATTTCAACCTTCTCTTCAACTTCCTGCTGGAGAAGACCCAGAACAGTTGCAAGTTCCATGAGGAAGTCCAGTGACTTCTGTGCGAATTCCTTGCTTGCGCCGCTCTTAACAGCTGTGTTGATTGCTGTAATCAGTTCGGATACTGATGAGATAGCATCTGCTGTGTTAAGGTCATCGTCCATTGCAGCCATGAACTTATCCTTGTACTGTTCGTATCCAGCCAGAGCCTGAGCTTCTTCTTCAGTCATATTGCCGCTGCCAGTTGAGATCAGGTGCTTCAGATTGCTCTT
>JAGHTQ010000248.1 GCA_018065295.1 Candidatus Colimonas fimequi
GAAAGCAGCTTCGTCGTCATCACTTGCGATTCTGATTTCTCTAACACCATTACCAAATGAAGTGTTGAAGCCAGCAGCGATTTCTTCTGGAGCATCGTAAGTTGAGATACCGTTAATGTTGATCTTCTCTGCTGCAACAACTTCCAGCATCTTCTTTAATACGCCTCTGCCATCTTCAACGTATACGCATAACTGTCTAATCATAATAATAACCCCTTTCTTGGATTCTTAATTACTATCTAATATCCACCTAATAATATATTATTTTTTCTTCGGAAACAACAATAAAATGATATAATATTTAAAACCTAACTAAGGAGAACACAAATGCACAAGATAAACCAGGTCCTTTGCGATGCACTCCAGAGTGGTCAGATGAACCGCATGGTCTTTGCAAGCAAAAGACGCAAGTCCATTGAATATAAGAGAGTTACCCTCCGCCCTGTTTCCATCAAGGGCGAACTCATGTACCAGGCTGAGTATCAGTTCGACAAGAAGGTGACTCACGAGAACATTCCGTTTTTTGAAGCCATCGACTTCGCCATGGATAGGGTTGAGAATGACTTCAAGCAGATCAACATCATGACTGAGACTGAGGATATTCAGGTGCTGGCAAGTAAGCCAGCTAACCCTAAGGTTGTTCGCCAGAAACTGGCTCAGCGCCGTGAAGCGGCTAATCTGTCACATAATCGCAAGAAGCGTTACATCATCGAAGATGGCAAACCATGTGACTTCCTCATTAAGCTGGGCGTTATGGGTGAAGACGGCAAGGTATTTGACAAGCACTATTCCAAGTTTAGACAGATTAACAGATTCCTTGAAATCGTAGATAACGCCCTGGACAGTCTGCCAACTGACAGAACTCTTAGAATCATCGACTTCGGATGTGGCAAGAGTTATCTCACATTCGGACTTTATTATTACCTGAAGGTTCTTAATGATAGAGACGTTGAAATTGTTGGACTTGACCTGAAGGAAGACGTAATTGAATTTTGCAACAAGACTGCTAAGCAACTTCACTACGATGGACTCAAGTTCCTCACTGGCGACATCGCTGACTACAAGAGTGACGGCGCCGACATGGTAGTAACTCTTCATGCCTGCGACACAGCTACAGACTACGCTCTCATTAACGCAGTTGGCTGGAATTCAAATGTAATTCTCAGCGTTCCTTGCTGTCAGCACCAGCTTTTCTCACAGATCGATGAACCTGTGAACCAGCCAATGCTCAAGCACGGCATCATCAAGGACAAATTCACAGAACTGCTCACTGACGGCCTTCGCGGCCTGAAGCTTGAAGCCCACGGATATGATGTTGATATGATCGAATTCACAACCCTCGAGCATACAGCTAAAAACATCATGATCCGCGCCGTTAAGAATCCTGATGCAACTGAAGCGGCATGTGCCAAGGCACAGAGAGAATACGAGGCACTTCGTGATATGTATCACGTGCATCCAGAAATTGATTCCCTTTAGCACGTATTTTTATAATTGGAAATAAAAAATACAACCTCCACAGGTGCTTGCACCGAGGACAGTTGTATTTTTTGTTTCCAATTATAAATTCATGAGTAGCGGCACACCAGCCGAAGTCAGTATGCAAATCAAAAATCCGCTGATAAATCCGTATGCCACGGTATCCTCACGGCAGGAGTTTTCAACCATAGGCATGCACACGTCCATTGTGCCGATGCCAGGCAGTGCCAGTGATTCAAGATAGCCAATTTTCTTAGCGAAAATCGGAATGAAAATGATACCGAATGTTTCTCTAAATACGTTGTGCATGAATGCTACTGCGCTGGCTACTGCGTACTGCTGACCAGCTGCTGAGATAACTACCGGTGCGTATGAGTACCAGCCGAAACCGCCTACAATAGCAAGGCTTTCTTTAATTGAAAAACCCATGAGAAATGCTGCGCCAGATCCGAATATAAACGAACCGATTACAATAGCAAGAGGAATCACCAGAATTCTGAGACCTGCCTTCTTGATGTTGCTGACAACGGTACCTGATAAACCCAGTTCGAATCCGATGATTACGATGAGAACGCAAAGGAACCAGGTAAGCAGATTACCAGCGAAGTCGCTGAACCACGGAAGTATATCAGGCATGTGATCTACGATAATAACCTTACCCAGAATTACGCCGATTGCTACGAGTGCAACAATAACAAGCGTTCCTTTTAAATCGATGGCCGATTCAACGTGTTTTTTCTCACCGCTTTCCTCAGGAGCAACACTACCCTTAATATTACCGTACCTATCCATGGACACCAGTTTGCGCGCGATGAACACAGCGCCCACGCTGCCAGCGATGGCAAGCAAGGTAATTACCAGTGACTGCATTCCTATTGTTCCAATGCTTGTCAGAACCTTCTCATTGATACCCATTCTAAGACCCATGATAAACACGAGTATATAGATAGCCAGCATCATTAATTTATCTATATAAGTGAACTTATCAGCATAGTTTCTAAGTCTTGAGGCAATGAAATAAGAAACTATCAGAATGCCCCAATACACAAAAATCATATACATTAACTACTTACTCCTATTCTGGAATTGTGAAATCTACAGGCTCCTGGCCCATTAATTCAAGGAACCCATTCGCTCTTGAGAAATATCTTCCGCCGAAGAATCCTCTATGAGCTGACAGTGGACTTGGATGAACGCCCTTGATAATGCAGTGCCTACGCTCATCGATAAGCTCCGCCTTCTTCTGAGCATTACTTCCCCAGAGAATAAATACCATTGGCTTCTCACGTTCATTGAGAAGTTCAATGACTCTGTCAGTGAAGATTTCCCAACCCTTGCCCTTGTGGGAGTTAGCCTGGCTGTCACGGACAGTCAGCACAGCGTTAAGAAGAAGAACGCCGTTTCTTGCCCAGCTCTCAAGGTAACCGTGAGATGGGATTGGTACGCCAAGGTCGGCGTTTAATTCTTTGTAAATATTAACAAGTGATGGTGGAATACGCACGCCCTTCTGGACACTGAAGCAAAGGCCGTGGGCCTGTCCCGGCTGATGATAGGGATCCTGACCGATAATAACCACCTTAACGTCCTCGTACGCAGTGTACTTGAGAGCGTTAAAGATGCTGTACATGTCAGGGTGAATCACCTGAGTGCTGTATTCTTCTTTAAGAAATTCACGGAGCTTGAGATAATATTCTTTCTCGAATTCCCCCTCAAGAACCTTATCCCAGCTGTTGCCGATGTTAACCATTCTTATCTCTCTTTCTTATCTATCTTGGTGCGACCATAGCCTTGAACTGCTCTAGGCTCTGTCCCAGGGACATTCTCTGTCTTGATAATAACAGCGGATTGTCTCCTGGATGGGCTTTGCCCGCCTGAGTTGTTACTGCGCATTTGAAGCCGGCCTCTCTTACCGCTTCAACGCACTCGTCTGTATAGTCACCATATGGATACGCAAAGGCATCACCATTGCCAACAATCTCAATTGATTTCTTAAGGTCAGCTACTGCATCCTCTCGTGACAAAGCAGTGAAGATACCTCCATGTCCTACGTTTCCACCAGGCTGATGCATTGAGTCACTGTGTGACTGGAATGACACGTATTCGCTCTGGTATTCTTTTACCTTCTTGGCGCCGTTGTTCTTAGTAATCACGAAGCTTGTAGCTGGAACCTGACACTTCTCAAGCACTGGAATACCGCACTCAAGGAAGCTCTTGGAGCCGTCGTCGAATGTGAGAACGATGCTCTTATCAGGAAGGAGCAGTTCGCCCTTAATATAAGCCTCAACTTCATCCCAGTTTGGGAAATAGTAATCCTCTGACTTAAGCCAGTTTATCTCCTCTTCAAGAGCCTGAGCTGAGATGTAATTGCCATATCTTTTATGAAGATCTTCTGGCGGATCATTCTCGTCATATACATAGTGGTACATGCAGATTGGAAGTCCTGGATTGTCATAGTTCGTATTAGGCTCAACGGTAATTTCCTTGGTAATTCTTGTGGCATTGCCGTTGTCATCAGTAACTGTATATACGATTGTGCCTGTGCCAGCCTTGTTAGCTGCGCCCATATCTACCTTAACCTTTGAAGTAATATCCTTGCCGTTCTCATCGTGAGCGCTGTACTTAGCTTCTTCGTAAGCCTCACCTAATTTAATAGAAGCAGGACCGTTATCTTCTACAGTTAGTTCAGGGTTCATTTGGCTTCCAACGGTTACTGTTCTCACAGCTTCCATAGGGCCAACGGAATATTTGATCTCATAGTCACCTGGCGTATCTGCATCGACTTCGCCTTCTACTTCGATCATTTCTGTAACGTCGATTCCCTTAAGTGCTGCAGTAGCGCCCTGCTCTTCATAGACACCGTGAAGACCGATGTTAACATGCTCATCACCATTAACCTCAATCTTGAAGTTCTCAAGATAGTAGTGAACGATAAAAGGCATCGGTGCTATTGCGAGAACTGCGACTATTATAGTTACGATTAATAATGTTTTGCTTTTTCTTTTTCTAGCCATTATGTTCCTCCAGATTCGCGCATATTCAGTATATCATAATAGTCAAATGACACAACAATATGATAATATCTAATCATGAGCGACGTATATTTATCAATTAAGGCCATCAGGCCACTAAAAGAATATTTAAAAGAAACCGGCATAAACGTTCACTACATTACAGGCGCAGGAAGTCAGGTGGATAAATACATTAGACACCACGCTGACCTTTATATGTGCCAGTTTGGTATTGGTGAAAATGCTCAGGTTTTCATGGGAGAAGACGGCAAATTAGGACCCAAGTATCCTCAGGATGCAGTCTATAATGCAGCCGCTGGCGATAAACTCTTTATTCATAAGCTGGCGATAACCGATCCCGCACTTCTTGATGCTGCCAAGGATATGGGCCTTGAGCCTGTAGACGTAAGACAGGGCTACGCTAGATGCAGCTGCCTGCCTCTTCCAGGAAATAGCTTCATTACTCCAGACATAGGCATCTCAGAAGCCCTCATGGCAGCTGGCGCAGATACTCTAGTTATCGAGCCTGCACATGTATTTCTCGAAGGATATCGCTATGGATTCCTGGGCGGCACTTGCGGCACAATCATGGTAGATGACCAGCTTACCTTGGTATTTAACGGAGACGTAACCAAGCATCCTAATGGATATGAAATCATAGAGTTCGCCCAGGCTCACGGAGTAGCCGTTAAGTACTTTGATGGCGAGCCATTAACCGATATCGGTTCAATCATATATAGTCACAAATAGTTATGAAGAAACACGCAATAATACCTGTCTTCATACCCCACCGCGGCTGTCCTAACGACTGTGTCTTCTGCAATCAGAAGGTCATAACAGCAAGGACCGCTGACGTTACAGGTGAAGACGTAAGAAATATAATTGAACAGTATCTGCCGACCCTAACGGGGCGCGGCATTGAAACCATTGAACTTGCATTCTTTGGTGGAAGTTTCACTGGAATTCCCATTGAGGAACAGTCCATGTTTCTTGCCGTTGCCAAGGAATACAAGGACCGTGGCATCATCGACAAGATTCACATGTCCACCCGCCCAGATTACATCAATGAGGAGATTCTCGACAATCTGAAGAAGTACGGCGCAGATGTCATTGAACTTGGCGTTCAGTCATTCCATCCCGACGTGCTGCGCGCATCAAATCGAGGTCACAGCGCAGAGGATATCTATAGGGCGTGCGATCTTATCAAAGCCTACGGCTTCGAATTGGGAATTCAGCTGATGATCGGCCTTCCTGAAGATAATCTCGAGCGCTGCATTTATAGCGCCCAGGAAACCGTGAAGATTGGACCATCAGTTGCAAGGCTCTACCCTACTGTGGTCATTGACGACACGGAGCTTGCGGCCATGTACGCTCGTGGTGAATATCAGGCTTTAACTACAGATGAAGCGGTGGCTATCACCAAGGAGATGTATAAGATTCTCCAAGAAGCGGGTATCAATATCATCCGCGTTGGACTTAAGAGCACCGACCTTGTTAATGAGAACGGCAATATCCAAGGACACACTTATCACCCTGCCTTCAGGCAGCTGGTTGAAGGAGAAATCGCGCGGGAGACTTTGGATGAGAAACTAAAAGAAATGATTGCTAGCGGAGGGGCAGTAGATGGCGACAAAATCACCTTTGCGTGCTCCCCTGTCAGCTTCAGCAACATGATAGGTAACAAACGGAGAAACAAGGAGTATTTCGCATCAGAATATCCGGGACTAAAGTTGAAATTTACAGTAGATGCA
>JAGHTQ010000132.1 GCA_018065295.1 Candidatus Colimonas fimequi
GATCGACCCAGGTATCGCTCCATTCGACTCATTCTCAGCTAAGGATATGGACTTCGTAATGGGTTGTGGTACTGACAGAATGTTCGCTAACCTGTGCGAGGCACTGGGAACACCAGAACTGGTTGAAGATCCTAGATTTGCAACAAACGGTCTCAGATGCAAGAACTACCTGCCAGATCTGAAGTCAGCTATCGAAGCAGTAACTAAGACTAAGACTTATGCTGAACTGGAAGAACTGATTGTTCCTTATGGCATCCCATTCGGACCTATCAATGATATCCCAACAATCGCAGATTCAGAACTGATCGCTTCAAGAAACATGCTGTGGACTGTTAACCAGCCTGGTATGGATGCAGAGATCAAGATTCCTGGATGCCCAATTAAGATTCACGGATACGAAGATAAGCCTGCTAAGGCTGCTCCTGTTCTTGGTGAAGACAACGCATCAGTATATGCTGACCTGCTCGGATATGACGAAGCTAAGCTGGCAGAACTGACAGAAGCTGGAATCATCTAGTTTTAGAGGTAGATTACAAGAGTCGAACCATTTGGTTCGACTCTTTTTTCGTGTTTTCGTATGGCAACTCAGTAAGGTAAATTGAGCAAGTCGCTTTAGCACCTAACAGTGCTAAAGTGTTGAAATAGTATACAAAAATTGGTATACTTTTAATCAACTTGAAGCTTATTCCTAGGACTCAACTAGAGATTGGAATAGGTGGGGAGTACAAGTAATGGAAGGTTAAATTAATATGAGAAAGTCGATTACAGGCAAGACTCAGCTTCTGACTCTCATGGGTTATCCTATCCGTCATACTAATTCACCGGTTATGCATAACAAGGCACTGGAATATCTGGGCCTGCCTTACGCATACCTTTGCTTTGAGGTTGATAATGACAATCTTCAGAGTGCCATTCAGGCAATGAAGACTCTCAAGGTAAGAGGCGGTAACATTACTATGCCGAATAAGATTGCCGTGATGCAGTACATGGATCATATTTCCGAAGAAGCCGAGATGTGTGGTGCAGTAAATACAGTCGTTAATGACGACGGAGTTCTTACTGGCCATATTACTGATGGACAGGGTTACCTTAGAGCCCTGGAAGACTTTGGCGCAGACTATAGGGGTAAGAAGATTACTATCGTTGGCGCAGGTGGAGTAGGAAAGACAATGCAGGTCGCTCTGGCAAGAGCAGGTGCAGCTGAGCTTTCCGTTTTTAATATTCACGATAAATTCTGGAATAGGGCAGAAGACGCAGTGGATATGATTAACAGACGTACAGACTGTAAGGCTAAGTTATATGACCTTGAGGACCTGGACGCTCTGAAGAGAGAAATTCACGACAGTTACATCGTGGCAAACGCAACTGGAATGGGCATGAAGCCTCACGAAGGCAAGACATATATTCCAGATGCCAGTTACTTCAGACCTGGAATGATAGTGACAGATGTTGTCTATTCACCAACAGAGACTGAGTTCCTGCGTATCGCAAGGGAAGCGGGATGCAAGACAATGAACGGTCTCTCAATGATGCTCTTTCAGGGAGCAGCATCCTTCAAACTTTGGACAGGCGAAGATATGCCTATCGAACATCTGAAGGAATTTTTGGGCATTAAATATTTATAGTGGTTTAGTTTAGTTATCATCGATTGGAGATATATATGAAAGTTGTTAAATGGCTCGACAACTACCTTGAAGAGGTTATCCTTGTCGTGCTCTTAATGTGCATGGTTGCAATCATGGGCGTTCAGATTGCAGCTAGATACATCATGAACGCTTCTTTAACATGGTCCGAAGAACTGACTCAGTACATGTTCGTTTGGGCTACATTCTTAAGCATCAGCTACTGCGTTAAGAAGAGAATTTCAATTAAGATTGAACAGCTCATTAACGTAGTTCCTGAAATGTACAAGACTCTGATGAGAATCGTAAGACACACTCTCGTGTTCGCATTTTGCATCATCATGATTCCATACGCTCTCACATACGTGCAGCAGTCAATCGAATTCCAGGCAACAAGCCCTGCGCTTCACCTGCCTATGTATTTCATCCAGTCAGCACCACTGGTTGGCTTCATTCTGCTGGCAATCCGCGTTGTAGAGGCTTGGATTAGAGAAGTAAACAATTTCAAAAATAGAAATAAGGTAGTCGAAGAATCACAAGCTGGTTGGCTTCCTGAACTTCCACAGACTCCAGCACAGAGAGGAGAGGTGAAGTAATGACAGCATTAATTATGATCATCTTCGTAATCCTCCTGATTCTGGCTGTTCCAGTTGGACTTTCGGTTGGTATTACAAGCATTCTGCCAAGCTTACTGTCAGACGACTTCACAGTAAGTGGCGTATATATTCTTCGTTCAGCTCTGGGCGGCGTTAACTCATATCCGCTCCTGGCTATCCCAATGTTCGTTCTCTCAGGCATTATTATGTCAAAGGGCGGCGTATCAAAGAAACTCTTCGAAGTATTCACATACTTCGTTGGCAGAAGAACTGCAGGTATCCCATGTGCGGCTATCATCACATGCCTGTTCTT
>JAGHTQ010000191.1 GCA_018065295.1 Candidatus Colimonas fimequi
GGTTGTAAGTGTTGCATAAATCAGTCCACCGATGGTTACGATGGCTACTGGAGCTACCATTTCTGCCCCATTACCAAGGCCTAATGCCAGTGGTACAAGACCAAGAACTGTAGTCATTGCAGTCATGATTACAGGTCTCATTCTGATAGCACCTGAGTTAATAATCGCCTCGTCCATTGCCATACCATTAAGCCTGAATCGGTTAATGGTATCAACTAGAACAATGGCGTTGTTGACGACTATACCATCCAGCATTACGAAGCCCATCATACCGATAACGCTAAGCGGATTGCCTGTGATTACAAGTGCAAGCATACCGCCTGTGAATGCCAGAGGTACTGTGAAAATAACAATCAGCGGTGATCTTAATGACTGGAATTGAGCAACCATGATGAGGTAGATAAGCAGGAAGCCAACGGCAAGCATTTCAAGCATCTGCTTCATGGAATGCATGATTTCCTTATTCTGGCCCTCATATTCAATCTCTACGCCATTTGGCACCAGATCCTTTGACTTAATATTCTCCTTGATCTGTGAAGTTACCTTAGTAACGTTATATCCATCTACAACGCTTGCTGTAACAGTAAGGCTACGCTTCTGGCCTGAATGTCTAATCTGACCAAGGGACTTGTCCTTATTAATAGCAGCAATGTCCTTAAGCTTAACCTTGCTTGTCTCTCCAGTCTTCTGGTTTGTAGCAACAAGTTCCATCTTCTCAAGATCGTTTCTATCGAAGTTGTTCTTAGTTGAATTTTCAATTACAACGTCAGTATCGCTACCGCCCTTAGTCAAAGTAGTTGCAGTTGATTCCTTGCTGAGTTTAGCAGCAATCTGCTGGTAAACCTGGGCAACTGTCAGACCTTCCTGCATTGCCTTATTTTTGTTTACCACAATGTGAAGTTCATCTGTTGAATCCTCGTTAACGTTAGAAACATTCTCAAGGCTCTTCATTGAAGAAAGTTCTTCTTCAATATCAACGCCTGCGATTCTAAGATCATCCAGGTCCTCACTATAAAGTGTCATCGAAACGTCACTGCCGCCCATCATTGTTGACATATCCATGTCTGCTGATGTTTCGATCTCGCAGTTATATTTCTTAGACATTTCTTCGAGAGTCTTTGATACCTTCTTGACGTTATCAAGCTTATCTTCATCCATGATGATGTACATAGAAACCTTAGTAACGTCATCGCTGAGACCGCCCATTCCGAACATGCTCAGCTGATTACTTGCCAGCATGATGCCAACATCCTCTACTCCATCAATCTTGACAAGCTCAGCAGATACAGCATCGCAAGTCTTAGTTGTATCTTCGATTGTGCTCTCATCAGGCATTGTCAGGTTTGCTGAAATCTGAGGAGTAGCCATTGAAGGCATAAATTCGAAACCTCTAGTCAGAGCTAAACCAGATGATGCTACCAGAATAACAACAGCAAGAACTATTGTAATAACCTTATGGCCAATAGCCCATGTTGCAGCCTTCTTGTAGCCACGTACTACTCTGCCATCAGCCTTAAGCATTGCCTTAGAGCCGTCACCCTTAAGCAGTGACTTGGCCATTGCTGGTACAACTGTAAGAGCAATCAGCAAGCTGGCGAAGAGTGAGTATGCTACAGTGAGTGCAAGATCCTGGAAAATATCACGTGTAGTACCATCGATAAAGATGATTGGTACAAATACGCAGATAGTTGTCAGAGTTGATGCTGTAATAGCACCGCCCATCTGAACAGCACCGGAAATTGCAGACTGAATTCTGCTGTATCCCAAACTTCGTAATCGGAATATATTCTCTATTACTACAATGGAGTTATCCACCAGCATGCCAATACCAATGGCAAGTCCAGAAAGTGAAATCATGTTGAGTGTAACGCCGCTGAAGTACATGAGTACAACTGCGAAGATTACACTGAGAGGAATACTTACTGCAGTAATAATTGTCGGTCTGATATCTCTGAGGAAGAATACCAGAATCAGCATGGCAAGAATAGCACCAAGAAGCAGATTTCTAAGTACTGAATTGATTACCATGTGGATGTAGTCGCCGCCGTTATAGAGGTATGTGAATTCAAGTCCATCATACTTCTCTTCAAGCGCTCTAAATTCTTCGTCAATATTATCTGCAACGGTTGCAGTAGCGTAAGTTGACTGCTTAGTAAGTGTCAGACATACACCGTT
Organism: Candidatus Colimonas fimequi; assembly: GCA_018065295.1. Lineage (GTDB taxonomy): Bacteria > Bacillota > Clostridia > Peptostreptococcales > Anaerovoracaceae > Lentihominibacter > Lentihominibacter fimequi. The sequence continues at coordinate 2,176 of JAGHTQ010000191.1, forward strand.
CTTACCGTTAATCTTGGCATAAGTTGGTGAGTCGCCGCTGCCATAAGTTACTGTAGCTACATCACAAACTCTGATAGGATCAATTCCGTCTATTCCAAGGTCGAAGAGAATCAGCTGATCCAGTTCATCCTTATCTGTAATCTTGTCACCTACACTAACAAGAATCTCAGCCTTATCGTCAGTAACATAACCTGCAGGCATGCTGAAGTTCTGTGCTGTAAGAATTGCAGAGATATTAGCCATTGTAATTACGTTGGACATATCTGCGCCATCAACAGCAGCTTTATTCTGTGCCTGGATTTCCTTAAGTGTTCCCTGAAGCTGGCCGATTGCTGAAGTTACAGTGGCTTCAGCTGCTGAAAGATCAGCATACTTGGTACCCAGTGTATAAGTCATGTTGGCTTCCTGAGTGCCTATATTAACAAGAGCATTCTCGATGGATTTCATCTGCTGATTCATTCCATCAACTGTAGTTCTAAGTGTATCGGGGTCAAATCCCAGATCCTGAATAGCCTTGAGAACTTCAAGTAATTCTTCTTCTCTTGTTGGGTCGTCCTTAATTGAATCGTATGTCTTAAGAAGCATATCAAGTGGCTTCAGCTGGTCGTTTAACTGCTCCTTACCCTTCTGAAGCTGAGACTTAGTTTCTTCCAGCTTCTTAGCGCCACTATCGTGAGCAGCATCCAGAGCTACCATACCGTCAGCAATCTGAGTACGTCCGTTCTTAGCCTTCTTGATGCCCTTCTTAACCTTGCCAGATGCTTTGTTGAATTCCTTCTTAATCTGGTTAGTTACTCTCTTGTTTACAGCGTCAATTTTATCCTGTGATAAAACAACCTGAATGTTACTGTCAACAAGACCCATAGTACTAACTGATGCTACGCCTTCGATACCCTTAAGTTCAGTCATAAGGTCATCTTCAACAAGCTTAGAGATTTCGCCAGAAGTCATGTCGCCTTTGTTAACAGATGCGATTACTGTTGGCATCATATCCATGCTCATCTTCATAACCAGTGGTGTTCCAGCAGTTTCTGGAAGAACACTCTCAATCTGATCAATCTTCTCTCGAATATCAATAGATACCGTATCCATGTTAACACCGTCGGTAAATACCATTGAAACAAGAGAGAAATTATCGCCAGATACTGAGTTTATCTGTTCCAGGTTGGCAAGTGTTGCCAGCTGCTGTTCCATTGGCTTAGTAATCTCTGTTTCTGCTTCTTCTGGGCTAGCTCCTGGATATGGAGTCATGCAGACAACAACAGGTGCGTCAATATTCGGGAATAAGTCTGGAGTCATCTTAATGTAAGAGACTACACCGAATACCAGAACAATTATGACCGCAACGAGAATCGTCAGCGGTTTTTTGACACTAAATTTTGATAACATCTCGTTTCTCCTTAATACCTGCGTAATTTTGATATGTTACCCTTAAACACGTTCATATCTATGTATTTCTCACCATGTGCAACATACTGAGATTTGTTTCTAAACGTATACTGACAGAAATCCCACTCTCTGCCATCGGATAGAGTCTCTGGAATATCCGGATCACTAATCCATATTGGATAGTCATCGTATTTGCCAGAAATATATGTGTCGTAAATGAAATTATTAGTATAAATTATTGGCTTAGTCTTATATTCATCTTCAAGTCTATCAAGGACTACTGTGAGGATTTCATCCATATGCTCCTGACTTGGATGTTCACCTGTATTCTTATACGAACCATAAAATTCAACGTCTATAGCTGGAGGTAAAGAATCCCGCTTCTTCGGCACTGTATTGATGAAGTTCTCAGCCTGTGTTTCACCTGGGCTATCATAGCTTAAGAAGTGATATGCACCCACTCTTTCAAGGGACTTACGAGCACCTTCCCAGTTAGTTTCGAAGTTTTCGTCCTGATGACCTGAGCCTTCTGTTGCCTTGACAAATGCGAAAGTTACGCCCTCAGATGCCAGGCCGTCCCAGTCAATTTCCTTCTGAAAAATGCATACGTCAACGCCTACAGCCTGAGTGTCATCTTCATTCATAATATTGCTGATAAATCGAGCTGTAAGCACAACTGCCGCAAGCACAATTATCAGCAGCAATACTGCTAAAATAATCGTTATTAAATGCTTGTTATTTCTGCGCTTTCGCCTTCTTGCCCGAGTATTTGCCATAATATCATTATCCTTTTCATTCATAGTATATTATAGCCAAATATCCCATTCCCGACAATCGACAAATAAGTGGTTTTTGTTGACTAACTGTGAAGATTTAGTGAAGATACGAAGACTTCAAAAAACAATAAAAAAGCGAAGTACTAAGTACTTCGCTTCTGGATGGTGCGGCCTACCGGACTTGAACCGGTACGGTCTCCCACACGCCCCTCAAACGTGCGCGTCTGCCTATTCCGCCAAGGCCGCATATCTCTTTCTCAATCCTCAACTATAATACTCATTATAGACTTGTTTGTCAACCGCAAAATCAATCTTTTTTATAAAAATTTGCGATTATTTTTTCGAGCTGATTTATCAGATAATTCAGGTCTCCAGAGTTATCAACTACGATGTCTGATTTGGCGATTTTTTCTTCATCGCTCATCTGATTATTTATTCTATCCTGCACCTGCTGGGCAGTCATTCCATCACGTTCACATACCCTGCTGATACGAACATCTTTATCAGCTACGATAACAATAACACTGTCGCATCTGTCTTCAAGATGGTTCTCAAATAATGTTGGTGCATCAAGAAGAACGCAGGCACCATCATCCATTGCCTTGTATTCAGCAATCTGACGATCGATCTCTTCAACGATGACCTTAATCATGATTTCGTCCAGTTTCTCGCGTCTAGCCTGATCTGTGAAAACAATCTGAGCAAGAGCCTGACGATTCAGTGAATCTGGTGAACGAAGAATCTGGTGACCAGCCACGCCGTATTCACCATCTGGTCCGAACACATCGTTAAGAACCTTAAGCATTGGACTGCCATCAGCAGTTATACTTCTGCTGATAGCATCCGCATCGATATGCTTAAATCCATGTTCAATTAAATATTTAGCTGCAGTTGACTTACCAGTTCCAATACCGCCGGTAAGTCCGATAATTCTAACGCTATTTGCCATTGTATTATTTCAACTGATACCAGTTGTCTCCTTCGTTAAGATCCGCCTTAAGTTTAACTGCCATTTCATAAGCTGATTCCATGTTCTCCACAAGAAGTTTCTCAACGATTTCCTGCTCATCCTTATAAGTATTGATGATGAGTTCATCGTGCACCTGCAGAATAACACGTGACTTAAGACCTGCATCGCGCAGTGCCTTAAATACCTTAACCATAGCAAGCTTAATGATGTCAGCGGCAGTGCCCTGAATTGGTGTATTCATGGCAAGTCGCTCGCCAATCTGGCGAACCATATACTGTGACGCCTTGATTTCCTTAATGTAACGCTTACGACCAAGCAAAGTATTCACGTAACCATTTTCTTTGCAAAATTCGATCTGTTTGTCCATGAACTGACGAACAGCAGGATGTTTAGCGAAGTAAGTGTTGATATAGTCGTCGGCTTCTTTGCGCGTAATGTGAAGTTCAGTTGATAAACCGAACGCACTCATGCCGTAAATTACGCCGAAGTTTACAGCCTTCGCGCGGCTTCTATCAAGAGGTGTAACCTCTGACTCTGGGATACCCAGAACATTGGCAGCTGTGGCGCGGTGAATGTCTTCGCCGCTAACGAAAGCGTTAATGAGCGCCTCATCGCTAGACATGTGTGCCAGCACTCTAAGCTCGATCTGTGAGTAGTCGGCGCCAACAAGAGTGCACTCGTCGCTTTCTGGAACGAACGCCTGGCGCAGCTTACGGCCAAGTTCCTGTCTAACAGGAATGTTTTGCAGGTTAGGCTCTGTGCAGCTGATACGTCCAGTTGTTGTAACAGTCTGGTTGAAGTGAGCGTGAATCTTGCCATCATCTGCTATAAGCGGAATCATGCCTTCGATGTATGTGCTCTTAAGCTTCGTAAGGGATCTGTATTCGAGAATTGCTGGAATAATCGGATGTTTATCAACCAGTTTCTCCAGTACTTCAGCGCTAGTTGAGTACCCTCTCTTAGTCTTCTTGCCTGCTGGAAGTCCCAGCTTCTCGAAGAGAATATCGCCCAGCTGCTGAGTTGATTTAATGTTAAATTCTTCGCCAGCAAGGTCGTAAATCTTAGCAGTAAGTTCATCTATTTCACCGCCAAGTACTGCACCGAAGTTCTCAAGGTATTCTCTATCAGCCTTGAATCCTTCCTTCTCCATTGCAGCCATGACTTCAACGAGAGGAAGCTCGATGCTATAGAGAACTTCGCCCAGATTCTCATCTTCAATCTGCACCTTCTGAATTCTTGAGATATTAGTAATTGCTACGCAAATTTCAAATCCGTAAGCAGCGTATTCATCTACGTTGTTACCAAAAAGGCTAACCTGTCCATGTTCAGCCTTAAACTCAGCTTCGTCCTTAATAGTCGCATGAAGATATTCATTGGCAAGGACAGTAAGACTGTAGTCACTTCTGCCTGAATCCAGCACGTACTGAGTGATTTCTGTATCGAATGCAGTGTTCACTGGAGCATAAGTTTTAGTCATGAACATATAGTAATCTTTCTTAAGTCCATGACCGACAAATGATGTCTCAGCTTCAGCAAGTTTAGTCCAGATACCAGGTACCGCCTGGGCATCTACATAGTAGTAATTATCCCCGCTCAGAAGGGCTATACCTTCGATTTCAGGCTGTTTCAGGTGACTGTAATCTCCGAATACCTTTATTACAGTTTCGTCCTCAAAAGCCATAGTATCAAGCTGTGAATCACTTGTAATTACAGTCTTCTTAATCTTATCAGCATCAAGAAGCTGGGCTGCAGGAACACTTGATTCACTGCTAACTTCTGTTACTGAGGATACAGCATCGCCGCCCTTAATCTTCTTAAGGAATCTGTTAAATTCCAGCTTAGTGTATAAGTTAATAAGCTTGTCGTAATCAGGTTCTTCAAGCTTATATTCTTCAAGATCAATGTCCATAGGAACATTAGTGATGATAGTCGCAAGACGCTTACTCATCATTGCCAGCTGGTAATGTTCTTCCACCTTAGCCTTAACGCCCTTAGGCTTAACATTATCCACGTTAGCGATAATGTTCTCAACGCTGCCAAATTCAAGAAGCAGCTTAGTTGCAGTTTTCTCCCCTACTCCTGGAATACCAGGAATGTTATCAGATGAGTCGCCCATGAGGCCCTTCAGGTCGATAAACTGAGTTGGAGTAAGACCATAATGATCGATCATCGCCTGATGATCGTATACTTCGAAGTCAGTAACGCCACGCTTGGTATAAATAATCTTAGTAACGTCTGTAGCCAGCTGAAGAGCGTCTTTATCACCAGTAATGATAATTGGTTCAAGACCAGCGGCTTCGCCAGTACGGGCGATAGTGCCGATAAGGTCGTCGGCTTCGAAGCCTTCAAGTTCAACCATCTTGATGTTCATAGCTGCCAGGACGTCTTTGAGAATAGGAAATTCCATGGCGAGTTCAGGTGGCATCTTCTTACGGCCAGCCTTGTACTCGTCGTATTCCTTATGACGGAATGTTGGAGCCTTCAGGTCAAAAGCAACGGCCATGTGAGTTGGCTCGTAATCCTTGCGAATCTTCTCAAGCATGTTAATGAATCCGAAGATGCCCTGTGTGAAGATACCTTCCTTAGTGATCATCGGATTTCTCATTGCGTAGAACGCTCTATTCATTAAACTGTTGCCATCAATAATAGCTATCTTACCCATAAATTACTCCTATTTAAGTCTTCTGTGAGCGAACCAGTAAACCATGCCAGCGAACACCATACCTCCTACGATGTTGCCAAGTGTAACAGGCAGCAGGTTGTTAAGGAGGAATCCCTGAACATTAAGGTTTGTTATATCTGTACCCAGCAGGTTAACGAATTCTGCGTTGTGTGACGCGACGATACCTGCAGGAATGAAATACATATTCGCGATGCTGTGTTCGAATCCTGACATTACGAAGAACATAATGCACCACCAGATGCCCAGGATTTTTGACGCTGTGTCGCCAGCACCAGTTGCGATCCATACAGCAAGGCATACCAGCCAGTTGCAAAGGATGCCGCATACAAACGCACTGCCAAATGACAGTCCGCACTTGCCAGCCGCAATCTTAACTACCATTGCACCCAGCATGCCGCCGCCAGTAGCCCAAAGGCCAGTCTGACTCATGAAGAATACCATCATGAGTGAACCGATGAAGTTGCCGATATATACAATAGCCCAGTTACGAAGCATTCCTGTGACCTTAGCCTTCTTATCAAGAACGCCGCATATCATAAGACAGTTTCCTGTGAAGAGCTCTGCTCCGCAAAGAATAACCAGCATCAGTCCGCATGGGAATATTGCACCCATAACAAATCTACCAAGTCCTACTGTTTCAGGATTAGCCAGCAGATTAAATGATGCCATTGTTGAGCCTTCAGCACCGAATGCGATGTATGCTCCCGCCAAAATACCAAGGAGAAGCAACTTGGCTGTGCTCATAGTGGCCTTAGGTGCCGCTGTATCTGATACTTTATCTAATATTTCTTTTGATGATAATGAAATCATGTTAATTACCCTCTTTTTTGCACTAAAAATAGACGCTCTGTTAGAGCGTCTATAATTATAACATATATCTCAGTCTATTTTGTCATCAACTTGCAGATAGCATTACTGAATTCAACAGGATCTTCCACAGGTAATCCCTCGATGAGAAGTGCCTGGTTAAAGAGAAGTGATGCGTATTCACCGATTTCTTCAGGAGCATCTGCGTATACAGCCTTGAGTGAATCGATTACCGGATGATTAGCGTTGATTTCAAGAATTCTCTCAGCCTGAACCTTATCATCGTTATGGATTGAATTGATAATCTTCTCCATTTCGATTGTAAGACCGCCGCGGTTAGTCAGGCAAACTGGATGACTCTTAAGTCTCTGGCTAAGCTTAACGTCAGTTACTCTATCGCCAAGCGCTTCCTTCATTGCCTGAAGCATATCCTTGCTCTCTTCTGCCTGCTTCTCAGCCTGGTCCTTCTCTTCCTGAGTTTCGCCAATATCAAGGTCTTCAGCCTGTACTGACTTAAATTCCTTATCGGCGTAGCTACCAAGAACGTTGATTGCGAATTCATCTACATCGTCAGTGAAGTAAAGGATTTCATATCCCTTATCATTGAGCATTTCTGTCTGTGGCAGCTTGTCGATCTTCTCAACAGTTTCGCCACTAGCATAGAAAATGTACTTCTGATCTTCCTTCATACGTTCAACGTACTCGGCAAGTGTTGTAAGTTCGTTCTCAGTTGATGAATAGAACATTACCAGATCCTTAAGCAGCTCCTTGTTCTGTCCATAAATATCATAAAGTCCATACTTAAGCTGCAGACCAAAGTTTCTGTAGAATTCCAGATACTTCTCACGGTCGTTCTTCAGCATGTTCTCAAGCTCGCTCTTGATCTTCTTCTCAAGTCTCTTAGCGATAGCCTTAAGCTGTCTATCATGCTGCAGTGTCTCTCTTGAAATGTTAAGCGACAGATCCTGTGAATCAACAAGACCCTTCATAAATGAGAAGCAGTCTGGAAGCAGATCTGGACACTTGTCCATAATAAGAACGCCTGATGAATAGAGGGCAAGGCCCTTCTCATAATCTCTTGTGTAATAGTTATATGGCGCCTGTGAAGGAATGAACATAAGTGAAGTATAACTTACCATACCTTCAACGTTAGTGTGGATAACCTTGAGAGGATCGTTGAAATCAACGAACTTTTCTTTGTAAAAACCATTATAATCGTCGGCCTTCAGCTCGCTCTTAGCCTTCTTCCAAAGGGGCACCATGCTATTAAGAGTCTCAAGTTCCTTGTAAGTCTCGAACTCACTCTCAGTACCTTCCTTGATACGTGACTTCTCAACCATCATAGTGATCGGATATCTCACGTAGTCTGAGTACTTGCGAATAAGGTTCTTGATGTTGTACTGGTTGAGGAACTCAGTATAGTTCTCGTCTTCAGTATCGTCCTTCAGCTGCAAAGTAATCACGGTACCGTTACTCATCTCTGTAGGTGCATCCACCTTAGTGATTGTGTATCCGTCAGCTCCTTCGCTCTCCCACTTATACGCTTCATCGCTGCCGTATGCTCTGCTGACAACAGTTACCTTATCAGCTACCATGAACGCTGAGTAGAAACCAACACCGAACTGACCGATAATATCGATTTCGTCCTTCTTCTCCATATCTGACTTAAAGTCCAGAGAACCAGACTTAGCAATAGTACCAAGATTATTCTCCAGTTCTTCCTTAGTCATGCCGATACCATTATCTCTGATAATGAGCACTCTATTATCTCTATCATTCTCAATATTTACAGTGAAGTCCTCACGGTTAACACCAGTAGCACCTTCTGTAATTGTCTTGTAATAAAGCTTATCAATCGCATCGCTAGCATTACTGATCAGTTCTCTCAGGAAAATCTCCTTATGTGTATAAATTGAATTGATCATCATGTCCAGCAGCTTCTTGGATTCAGCCTTAAACTGTTTCTTAGCCATTGTGTCATCTCCTTTTTGTATATTATTTGTAGGTGCTATTACTAAAGTCTAGCACCTACTCCGCTTTCTTTGTTAGCACTCTCACTCTTTGAGTGCTAAATATAATATACTACCGGTTATACTTAAATTCAAGGGGTAATTTACATTTGGTATCTTCACCTGACCTCTTCTCTTTCGCGCTACCTCGGGATTTATATTTTTATTCTAACTGTAATGGGATGGGTACGGTTCATACTCCGCAGACGTAGTTTAAATTGCCCATGAAATAGTGCCTTGATTGGCTAGATGACAGCACATGTTTGAGCTTCGCGAGTTTGTGCTGTCATCCCAAGAAAGTTACTATGAGCGGTAACAATTATCTACTTCGAGGACGTTGAACCATACCTGTCCCATTTATATACTAGAAGCAAAAAAAATCCCAAGTGAGCCGTCAGGAAATATAATTGACGCCCTATCTTGCGATAAGGTGGGTGCTCTGTCACCGCTTCTGCAGTCCACTCTATGGAGGCATTGCATAGGCCAGTCTAAACACGAGCTCCCGTGAATGTAGTGTAGGTTCAATTATGGTTTCCTTAACGTACACCTCAGGATCTAGGAATCGTTTATTAAGTTACTTATATTATAAATCCTAACAGG
>JAGHTQ010000206.1 GCA_018065295.1 Candidatus Colimonas fimequi
ACTCCCAGTGAATAGTTAGCTGAGAAAACTACTGGAACCTGAGTTGCCAGCTTGTGGAGCATTTCCATCTCTTCATCGCCGTAAGCAGTTGTTGCGATAACTGCAGGAACTGCGTTAGCCTGACAGAATTCAACTACTGCAGGCAGGTTAGCTGGATGGCTGAAGTCGATAACTACATCAACGTCAGTCAGGTCGTCAAGCTTCTCGCCGTTAAGAGGTTCAACTACTCCTGCCAGTTCGAAACCTTCCTTCTCTTCTACCATGGCTGCCAGGACATTGCCCATAGCACCCTTACCCATAATTGCTACTCTCATGATTTTATCCTTTCATTGCAAAGATGCGAGAGGTCCCGCATCTTATTATTTCCTATAAAAGTCCAAGTTCCCTCATTGTCTGACGGAGAACTTCTCTGTTTGCTTCTTCCATTGGTACCAGTGGCTTACGGAATCCGCCAACGTTCATGCCTACCATGTTCATTGCTTCCTTGATAGGAATTGGGTTTGTTTCGATGAACAGAGCGTTGATGAAATCAAGGTGCTTCAGGTGTTCATCTCTTGACTTCTTAACGTCGCCGCTCAGATAGTCCATAACGATATTGTGAGTAACACCCGGCAGAATGTTTGCCAATACTGAGATAACGCCAGCGCCGCCTACTGAAAGAAGAGGAACGTTGATATCGTCGTTACCTGAGTAAATATTGAAGTTGTCGTTGATCAGCTTAGCGTACTGACAAACCAGACCCATGTCGCCGCTTGCTTCCTTAAGACCAACGATGTTCTCGTGCTTGCTGATTTCAGCCAGAGCCTTGTATGAAATCTTAACGCCAGTTCTGCCAGGTACGTGATATACCCAAACTGGAGTGTGAACTGCGTCTGCAACTGTTGTGAAGTGGTCGATGAGACCAGCATCTGTACACTTGTTGTAGTAAGGAGTGATAACCAGCAGGCCATCAGCGCCCATCTTCTCATACTTAAGTGACTGTTCAACAGCCATCATAGTGTTGTTTGAACCACTACCTACAATGATAGGAACACGACCGTTAGCCTGTTCGATAACTGTCTTAGCGATTTCGTCTGCTTCTGACATTGTCAGTGTAGGTGTCTCAGCAGTTGTACCCAGAGCCAGAATTGAATCTGTACCTTCTGCGATGTGCCAATCTACCAGTTCTCTAAGCTTATTGAAGTTAACACTACCATCTTCGTTAAAAGGTGTAATAAGTGCTACCATTGATCCCTTAAACATTCCTAAAATCCTCCTATTCCAGTTCACCATCGAAGATTCTTACTGACGGTCCCTCCATGTATACGTTACCGTCTTCTCCGATTTCGATGCCGAGAGTGCCCATCTTGAGAAGCACATCAGCACGCTGATCTATATATCCTCTAACTGTTGCCATAACCACTGAAGCACAAGCCCCTGTGCCACATGCGTAGGTGATGCCTACGCCTCTCTCGTAGGTCAGAACCTCAAGAGTCTGTCTGTCTACCACTTTGACGAAGTTGACGTTTGTCTTCTCTGTGTAAATCGGATGATTACAGATTTCTTCGCCTATTGGTTCAAGAACGTCAACGTCTATATCATCTACGAATACTACGGTGTGGATGGTTCCCATGAAAAGGCTGTCGACTCTCATCGTGCTGCCGTCTTTCATCGGGATATCTTTGTCAAGATAGTCCGGAGCATCCGTCTCAACAGCGATCATCGCCGGGTCAAGATTTGGTGCTCCCATGTTGATTTTAACTCTGAACGGATCATCCTGAGTTACTTCAACAACCATAGTTCCCGCTAATGTCTTAACTGGATATTCCGCCTCGATGCGGATTTCCTTATCTGCGCAGTACTGTGCGAAGCATCTGATGCCGTTGCCACACATTGGAGCACGGCTTCCGTCCTGATTGAAGAATACCATCTCCAGTTCAGGATCCTCGCGGACGATAATCATACCGTCTGCGCCAACACCAGTGTTGATGTTACAAACTGCAAGGGCAAGATCGCTGTACATAGCGATTCTTGCATCCTCAGGTTTGGTCTTCACTGCTACCGGCAGATCATTCTCCCTGATAATCACGAAGTTGTTGCCACAACCGTGATATTTGGATATTGCAATCATATTTATACTCCTAATTTGAACTTACAGATTGAATTCTCTGCAAAGTGCGATAGCTGCTGACAGCTTCTGTTCCATCTCTACTGTTACAGAAATTGAAATTTCTGATGTAGTGATGTGATAGTATCTAACGCCGTTCTCTGCAAGAACTCTGAATACCTTGCCTGATACGCCTGAGTGTGTAGCCATGCCAACACCTACCAGTGAGATCATTGCCAGGTTAGCTTCTCTGTTGATTTCGATTCCGTTGAATACGTCTTCTGCATTGAGAGCCGCTTCAAGCTTGTCGCCTGATTCTGAATCGCAGCTGAATGAAACTGTGCAAGTTCCGTCTGCTGCCATCTGCTGTGAAATCATGTCTACTACGATTCCCAGTTCGCCCAGGATTCTGAAAGCTTCTGCTACAGCCTTACCGTCTGCAGGAATTCCTCTAAGTGTGAAAATGGATACTTCGTCCTGAATACCCATTCCAGTGATTGGTGTATCTTCAACCAGCAGGTTCTGGTTTGCCATTAATTGCTTGTTCACGATATATGTTCCTTTACTCTTATCATTACTAAGTGCTTTGCCGAAATAGATCTTAACGTTGTATCTCTTAGCCAGTTCAACTGCCGCAGTTTCAATCTTGTCTGCGCCCAGGTTTGCTACTTCCATCATCTCTTCGTAAGTGATGGCGCTAATTGGCTTAGCCTGCGGATAAATCTCAGGATCTACTGTGTACATGCATTCTGATTCTGAATAGATTTCACAATCCCATTCCAGCTGAGCCGCGATACCAACAGCAGTAACGTCGCTGCCGTTTCCTGACTTCAGGTTGCCGTCTTCGCTGATACCCTGGAAGCCTGATACAACTGCTACCTTGCCGCCTACAACAACCTGTTCGATAAGACCGGTGTTCAGGCCCTTAACTGTAGCGTATGGATTGTCAAGAGCTACGTTACTAGCAAGCAAAGGTACCGCCTGTGCATCTACACCTTCTGCCTGCAGAGCGATAGCAAGAAGTGCTACAGTCTGCTGATCTCCAGTTGCAAGAAGCATGTCCAGTTCACTCTTCTTAAGATCTGTTCCCGCTTCCTTAGCCAGAGCTATAAGTTTATCAGTAGTCTCGCCCATCGCACTTACTACGATTACCAGACCGTCTCCGTCCTGTTTAGTAGCTGCGATGTGCTTCGCTACTGCCTTGATCTTGTCCATGGAGTCAAGACTCTTACCATTGTATTTCTGAACTATATTAATTGTCCTCGCCTCCCATTTCAAGCTTGTACATATCTTCGTATGTCTCTCTCTTGATAACCAGCTTAGCCTTGCCATCCTTGACAAATACTACAGCCGGTCTTCCTAATCTATTGTAGTTGCTGGCCATTGAGTAGCCATATGCTCCAGTTGAGAAGAGCACCAGCAGATCTCCAGGAGCTGCGATAGGAAGTCTAACACTCTTAATGAGTACGTCTCCTGATTCGCAGTTTTTACCTGCAACACAGTAGTTCATAAGCTTAGGCATATCCTGCTTCTCAACAAGAGCTGCCCCGTATTCTGCTTCGTAGAGGGCTGGTCTGATGTTATCACTCATACCGCCGTTAACGAAGAGATAATGTTTATCGCCACTGATCTTCATGTCGCCGATTGTATAAAGGGAATATCCCGCTTCACCAACCATTGAGCGACCAGGCTCAGTTATTAACTTAGTAATTGTTACGCCCTTGCGTACTGCACAGTCTTCTGCGCATCTAACCATGCGGTAGCACATTTCGCCAAGTGACTGAACTTCATCTTCTTCAACATACTTGATGCCGAAGCCGCCGCCGATGCTCAGTTCCATGTTGTCCATGCCGTAGAGCTGCTTCATCTCAAGGAGGAAGTCAGTCATTGTGTCGAGAGCTCTCTCGAATGACTCTGAGTCAACGATCTGTGAACCGATGTGGCTGTGGAATCCAGCCAGTTCAACGTATGAGCATTCGCTGATCATGTCGATTACTGCCTTGATGTTTTCTCTATCCTTAACATAGATTCCGAACTTGGAATCAGGAGCTGAAGTCATGATGTATTCGTGAGTGTGAGCTGAGATGCCAGGGTTTACTCTAAGCAGCGCGCGAGTCTTGATCTTAGCGCCTTCTGCTGCGAATACCAGACGTCTGCATTCCATTACGTTATCTACTACGAAGTATCCAACGCCCGCTTCAAGGGCCATCATCATTTCTTCATCGCTCTTGTTGTTGCCGTGGAAGTAAACCTTCTTCATGTCAGCGCCAGCCTTCTGTGCTCCATAAAGTTCGCCTCCGCTTACTACGTCAAGACCAAGTCCCATGCCTGTAAGCAGCTTGAAGAGATAAAGAGATGAGAACGCCTTAGATGCGAATGCTACCTCTGTCTCGAACATCTCTGATTTGAAATTATCCATTGCCGCCTGTGCCTGGTTAATGATGTACTGCTCGTCATAAATATATAACGGCGTGCCATATTCTTCTGCCAGGTCGCGGCAGCTCATGCCTCCGATTTTTAATGCTCCCATTAATGCTAAATACCTTTCGTCTCTATTTATATATCCATTTGCTATTTACAACAAATAAGTCAGCAGGCAATCCCTACTGACTCAAATTTCAAAATACGAGTATATCTTCAGGATAGCTCAACTATCAGGCGCTCGCCTGATAGACAGTCATATGAATATTCTCCATATGCCCACCAAAGCACCGTGCCCGTTACTTCAGTTCGGCGAAGATTGCCTCCAAGCAGGTCACCGTCCGCCGACTACCTGTCTCTTCTTCTGCTTCGCGCCTCTACCATAATGTCATTGTCTTTGAATAGTATACCTAAACAAAAAGGCCAATGCAAGGTTATTTCCTGCTTATTGGCCTTATTAGGTTGCTAACTTTATTAAGCTGTTTTTTGCCCTTAACTATCTTGCACCCAGATTTATCCACATTGCTGGTCTGATGCCAACACCGGCGCTATTAACGAATTCACCGTATCCGTTAATCCAGTTGTAATCGATAACGCAAGCTGTTGTGGCGTTGATTCCCATGGATCTGCCCCACCATCTGTAATTGCCTGCGATGACGCTTGGCACGTTCTTGCCCTTCACATACTCAGTTGCTTGGGCACATATGATACGTTCACCAACCAGATACTGCTTGACTTCTGCTCCCGAAAGGAGGAATACATAGTCCTCAGTCGGTGCGAAAATGACGTCGTTCATTACACCGTGAACGCCGTCGGCTTTGCCGTTTATCAGCTTCGAGCGAAGCACTCTGCTTTTCTCTTCCTCAGTGAACGCTTCATCATAGAAGTCGCCAGCCAGCCACTGACGTATCTCTGACTGATCCCACGATGTATTCTCGTACAAAGAGTTAAATGGACGAATCTCGATGATTTTGCTTGAAAGGACTAACGCCTTGTCTCCGTCTCTATCGATGATAATCCACTCGATTGGCTGAACAGTGCCGCTCTCAGTAGCCTTGTAGCGGCCAAATTCGATGGTCTTGCCGCACTGGTAGTAAACCGGCTTGCAGCTTCCCAGGCCGCCGCCCTTTGCGCCGTC
>JAGHTQ010000154.1 GCA_018065295.1 Candidatus Colimonas fimequi
CTGGTAATCGGTGGCGGCACATATGCTCGTGCAATGGACAATATCGTTGCTTTCGGCGCAATGTTCCCTGGAGAAGAGGAAACAATGCACCAGGCTAACGAGCAGATTTCCATCGAGAACATGTTAAAACTTACGCGTATTTATGCGGAGGCAATATATAAACTGGCTGAACTGTAATGAAGATTGATATCAGAGAGATCCTGGAGGAGAGGGACGGAGCGCTGCAGGCTAAGTCGGCAGCCCATTGGCTGCGCGATGCGGTGGAAGAGCCAGTCCCTGAGCCGGAACCCGAGGAGACAACTGAATACGTAGAGGCGCAGGTGGAGCCGGAGCCAGAACCGGAGATTGAACCCGAACCTATCGTGCAAAGTGAGCCAGAGGTTGAAGAAGAACCTGCGGAAGAGCCTGAACCTCAGGTGGAGCGGGAGCCAGAACCGGAACCGGAAGTCGAAGAAGATCCTGCGGAAGAACCAGAACCTGCGGTGGAGCCTGAGCCTGAACCAGAGATGGGGGAAGAATCGCCAATAGACGATGTGATTGAAATTCCAACGGAAACGGCGACTGTGGAGCTGGAACCGGAAACTGAGCCTGTGGTAGCGAAGGCGGAAACAAAGGGAAGCTACCTTGGAGTCTTTGCATTAATTGTGGTCACGATCGCGCTCATAGGCGCAACTGTGTACATCACTTCAATGGTGCCGCGTACGATTAATGCGACTATCGATGGTGAGAAGATGACGATTGAGTCAAAGAAGCACATCATCGAGAAGGCTCTTGAAGAAGCGGGAATCGACTATTGCGACGAGGATATGATTTCTTTGGCAGCTGAAGGGTTCGTTGTTGATGGCATGGAACTGGAACTGATCCACGCTAAGGACTATACGATTACGGCTGATGGGGAGACCCTTGATTATAAGTCCCTGGAGGATACTGTCGGTGCTGCTCTCAAGGAAGAGGGTATCGAGATCGGTAAGCTGGATATCGTTACACCAGCTGTAGACAAGGAACTTAAGGACGGCGCGAAGGTTGTCGTTCAGAGAGTCGTTAAGAAGAAAGAAACTCGAACTGAGAAGATCAAGTTCAAGACAGAAGTCGTGTACGTTGACACTCTCAAGGAGGGTAAGCGAGAGACAGTAACTGAAGGTAAGGACGGGGAAGCTCAGGTTACTTACGAAGTGACATATACAGACGGCAAGGAGACCAAGAAGAAGCAGCTGGAGAAGAAGGTTACCAAGAAGGCGGTGACTGAGGTTGTTAACGAAGGTACAGCTGTTGCTTTCGAGGGTAAGATGTATCGCAAGAAGCTGACAGTCAAGGCTTACTCATATACTGGCGGCGGAAGAACTGCCATGGGTACAAGAGCCCGTGTTGGCGAAATCGCCGTTGACCCAAGGGTTATTCCTCTTGGAACTAAGGTATACATTCCTGGTATCGGCGAGCGCAGGGCTGAGGACACAGGCGGAAATATCAAGGGCAATACAATTGATATTTACATGAACTCAGTAGGTGCCTGCAGAAGATGGGGCAGACGTACCATTACAATTTATATAGAATAAAAAATCGGTGTACAGATTATCTGTACACCGTCTTTTCTTTTTGTGATTATTTCAGATGCTTAGAAATAAGATCTGCGAAGAGCATAGCGTCTTCTTCATTAGTGAAAATAGCGCGGGCTGAAACGTCGTTGCCGCCGCCTTTGCCATTATAGAATGAAGCGTACTCCTTAACCAGTTTGCCGCATGCTGGCTTACCGGATGATACTAGGATAAATGAAGTGTCCACGATTGAGTAGAGCATGAGCAGTTTTTTAGTCTTGCCCATGTATGGCTTGGCCATGTTGAAGGCATCGTCCATGCTGAGAACTTCTAGCTTGTGAACGATTACGTTCTCTGCTGATTCTTCTGCCTTGGCGTCAAGCTCTGCACTCTCCTTAGCAATCAGTGCGTTTGTCACGTGAACCAGCTTGGCCTTAGTAGCATTCTGCTTATCTTCGGCAGCCTTCAGCTTAACTGGGAAATCTTCGATAGTTGAAGAATATCTCATTGATAACTTGTAAAGGATGTCGTGTCTAGTTCTGACAGCCTCAAGCGCTCTTTCACCTGCTTCGAAGAAGATACGGAACATGCCCTTGTTCTTCTCTACGCGGAAAATCTTGATAAGGCCAACCTGACCAGCTGTCGCGGGGTGAGTACCGCAGCATGCTACACAGTCAGCTGCGTTTTCTGGTGAGCCTACGCATACGATGGAGATGTCCTCGTCAAAGGCCAGGGCCTTTCTCAGTGGAAGATTCTCTGTACCCTTGCGTGTTTCGAATCTCATTACGGTAACGGGAGCATTTGACCAGATAACTCTGTTTGCTGCCAGTTCAGCTTCCATTACCATGTCATATGTTAATTCAGTTATCTTAGGATCTTCTTCCAGGCTGATATCGATTGTCATTGCATCGTGACCCATGTGGAATCCTCTGTTAACGCCTCCGAAAAGATCGTAGCAGATTCCTGACAGGATGTGCTCGCCACAGTGACGCTGCATGTTGTCGAATCTGTGATCCCAGTCCAGTGTGCAGTGAACCTTGTCACCAGCCTTAGGAAGCTTAGCTCCTTCTGGTGATACAGTATGAACCACTTCCTTGCCATCTTCCTGAACGTCGATTACCTTCATATCATTCATGAAGCCCAGGTCGCAGCTCTGTCCGCCACCTTCAGGGAAAAAGGCTGTCTGATCCAGGTATATCTTCAGATTACCGTTATCTACAGTGGATACTTCAGTGATGACAGCATCCCATTCTTTAGTATATACATCTTCTTGCCATAGTTTCTTAACAGTCATGATTGTGCCCTCCATAAATAGCAACAATATTACATCAAGTGTAAAGTTTAGGGACAAAAAAGTCAAACTATATACTGTCAAATAGTGCGTTGTGATTTATAATATAGGGGAGTGAACACATGGATAAAATTAGTCTAAATTCCACTGGTAATTTATTACAAAACCTCGGAATTGGCTAAAAATACACATTTTCGAAGATTTTCGCGAAATTACAATGTAACCGCGAACGGATTGTGGATAACTTGTGGACGAAAAAAGAACTTGACAGGTATAAACGTTGAAAAATACACGTTTTTGCAATTTCAGTTTTCCACAGGGTATAGTTGATAAAATTGTATACAATCCCAGATTTTTTGTGGATAACTTGCCAATGTGTTCAAATTATGGGAACTTCGGCTTGTTGAAAGCTTCGGGTGATAAAAAGAACGCAAGTTAACATAAAACCAATTCTGGAGAAAAATTATGTTAAAAGAAAAAATTATTTACGACAATCATTTGCCAATTAAGGTAACAACTGTAAACCTGAATAATTACCCTATGCACCTGCATGATGATATCGAAGTTATGTACGTGCTGGAGGGTAGCGTCCTGGTTAAGAACGGATATTTCGAGCAGGTGTTATCTGAAGGAGACGTGTTCCTTTTTAACAAAAGAGAACTGCATAGCCTGGCAAGAACTGAAGAAGATAATATGGTGATGATGCTTCACATCAACATTTCATATTTCACTAAGTACTACAATACTTTGCAAGATAGTTTCTTCGTCATGGAGTCCAGAGACGATAAACCGGATAGTGTCGAATCACTTAGAACCCTCATGGCCAGCATCATGATGGAGATGCTCCAGAAGGGATATCGCTATGAGGAGAAGGTAATCGAGAGCGTGCACAATCTCCTGAGCTGCCTCATATCCGATTTCACGTTTGATGATGAACAGGATGGACGTGATGGAGAACGTAGCAGAAGTGAAGCGGTACTTGCAGCTAGACTTCATAGAGTAATCGAATATATGTATGAGAATTACGGTCGCAAGCTGACACTCAATGAGATTGCTGATATTGAGGAACTGAGCCTCTACTATCTGTCCCACGTTATTAAGGATACTACAGGCATGAGCTTCCAGGATCTGCTCAGTTACATCAGAGTTGAAGCCTCTGAGAAACTGGTGCTTGGTTCAACTAAGAGAATCGGCGCAATAGCAGAAGAAGTTGGATTCTCCGCAGTAAGATATTATATCAAGCACTTCGGATACTGGTACGGCATGCATCCTCTTGAATACAGGAAGAAATACGGCGGCAAGATCGTTCACCACAGACTGGCTGCTGAATTCGTAAGATGCGCACCGGTTAAGATTGAAGGCTCCATCCGTAAGCACAAGAAGGAAGTATATGCTGACTACGTAGATAGATTCAAGACTAAACCGGTAATGATCTCTGTTGACTCAAAAGACGTTCCTAAGAGTTCGATTATCGAGGCTCGCGGTCTTGCTAAGACTATGGAGCGAGATGTTAATAGAATCCTGGCAGAGCCGTTTCTTAAGTTCAAAGGCATGCAGGAGCATCTCATGTCCATCGGCAGCAACTACGCCATTACTACAAAGTGTGCGCCAGGCCAGGAACTTAACAGCCTGAGCATCGTTCTCTATAACGTTGATGAAGCTATGGAAGAATCACTTAACGTAATCGGAAGCGAAGAGGAACTTTTGGGAGTTGTTAAGTCATACATTACGGAGACGGAATTCCTCATCAGATTCAGTGGATTCAGAGGAACATACAGAGTTCTCAGATATAGAATGGACAAGGACGTGCTGGTTAAGAAAATCAGCGATGCGGTTAATATGAAGGGCGTTCTTGATGCCAGAGAGCGTTTCGTTAATGAGCTTAGTGCTGAGCCGACAGTTTATACTGGCCAGTATAAGAGTTCTGAGATTATGAGTCTGCGTTCAGCTTTCTCAGGAATTGGTATGGAGATTATTCTCATAGATAGAGTTGAATAAAGCTCAATAAAGCTCAATATACGTAATAAAAAAGGAACAAAGAGTAATCTTTGTTCCTTTTTTCATGTTCGTGTCTAATGTGTCGTCTCAGCTGCCAAAGGCGTTCTATAAACCGAATGCTTCTGCAGCTTCCTTCATTGCCTGTGCAATTGGCAGGTGCTGTGGGCACTTGTCTTCGCATGCATGACATTCGATACAGTCTGAACCGTGCTTAGGCATCCAGTTTGTGTACTCGAATTTAGCACTTGTAGGATGATCGAATGCATTCCAGTCATTAAAGTATCCCAGAAGTGTTGGGATGCCAATCTTCTGAGGACATGGCAGGCAGTATCCGCAGCCTGTGCATGAATACTTGATCAGGCTTCTGTACTTCTCTGCTACTGTTTCAAGAAGTTCTTCCTGAGCTTCAGTGATTACTTCTGTGTCAGGATCTGAGAAGATTGCCAGGTTAGCTTCCAGCTGTTCTTCATTACTCATACCGCTTAAGATAAGTGAAACCTTAGGGTTGCTTACCAGCCACTTAAATGCCCACTGAGCAGGTGTCTTCTGATCTTCTGCGTTATCCCAGATTTCCTGTACTGCTGGTGGAATGTTCTGAGTCAGTCTGCCGCCCTTGAGTGGCTCCATGATAATAACGCCCATGCCCTTATCAGTAGCATAGTCAAGACCCTTAACGCCAGCCTGCAGATTCTTGTCCATGTAGTTTAACTGAATCTGGCAGAAATCCCAGTCATAGATATCTACAACTTCCTTAAACAGATCGAAGTCATCGTGGAATGAGAAACCGAGATACTTAATCTTGCCTTCCTTCTTCTTCTGATCCAGGAAGCTAATAATGTCGTACTTCTGTGCTCTCTTCCAAAGTGGCTTGTTCACGTTGTGAACCAGATAGAAGTCGATGCATTCAACACCCAGTCTCTCAAGCTGCTTGTTGAAGATGCTCTCCTTATCTTCTTCTGATCTAAGAGTAGCAAGTGGGAACTTATCTGCGATATAAACCTTCTCTCTATAGCCGTCCTGCAGTGCCTTGCCGATCAGCTTCTCGCTCTTCGGATAAAGGAATGCTGTATCTATGTAGTTGATACCGCTGTCAACAGCCTTGCGCATAAGTGCGATTGATGCAGCATCGTCAATGTTGCCTTCGCTATCAACTGGAAGTCTCATTGCGCCGAATCCCAGCAGAGAAACTTCTACGTCCAATTTACCCATTTTTCTGTAAAGCATGTTATTACCTCTCCTCATAAATCTTATTCCCTTATAGCGTCAAGGAAGTCGTCGAAGTCTTCGAAGTCGCTATTAATAAACTCATATAAAATCGGTTCCTTAAATTCGTATTTAGCGGTTGTCATCAGGTAAGGGGCCAGAGGACTAACCTTAAGCTTGTTCTCCATAAGCCTGATCTCCTGAAGAGAATATGCCGCAACGATAAGCTGACCGAAATCAGTCAGATAGTAGACGCCGTTGACGTCATTACTAAGAAGGAATACACGGTTGTCAACGTGAGCGTTAGTGTCCTTGAACGCCATAAAAAGTCTGCCGTTAGGATGACTTGTCATGATGGTGTTAAAAGTAATCGTCAGCTCACCGATGTTGTTATCCATGTCGTCTTCGTCCAGAAGAACTTCGTACACAGTGACATACTCTGGCTTGGCCAGAATCATGGCTGCTTCTGTAGCGCTTATCTTGAAGCGGCTGCAGTTCTCGAAGACAACTACACGCATCTTGCGAACCACGATACGTGACACGATGACCATATACTGGTTCTCTGTCTCGATGAGGGATTCGCAAAGGTATTCCATGGCACCATCTTCGTATTCCTGTTTAAGATCTATTACATTCCTGCAAAACGATGTGCGCCTATATTCATCATAAAGATCCATAGGGAAGTCGCCACTACGCAGCCTGCTAGCTGCTCTGTAGTCGTGACCGAAACATCTCATGAGGAAGTAGTTGATTACCTGATTGTTGGAGTGGATTGGTCCGCAGATCTTCTTCATGAGCTGCTCGCAGTCATCATCGTCTAACTGCTCGCCAAGTTCAAGAAGGAAATCGTATTCGTGATGACCCTTAGGAAGTGGAAGATTGTTCTCCATGTTAAAGTCGGTATAGAATGCCAGCAGAGCTCCAAGTTCTGCCGCAGTCACGTTGACCTTGTTAGCTCCTAGACCTCCGATTAATGACTGCTCGATCTGCTGGATATCACCGTCTCCGTCAAAGTCATCTGTGCGAACACTTCTGTATGTTTCAAGACCAGCTTCTTCACAGTCTATGTAAAAGAACTGGTGAAAGTCCTGTTTCTCAGGTTCATCTGGAAGGAACCAGTGGGCATGAATTGCCAGAACACCCATGAGTCTGGTGTCTGTCACATACGCCATTTTAAGTTGTTTGTTCTTGTCGCCTACAGGTGATAAAAGACCGCCTGCGATGACTGTTAACTTAGGTCTAGCCAAATGAATTGCTCCTTTTTATCAAATGCTGCCACAAAGGGCATATATATTTGAGTATAACTGATTTATTAGCGATTTTCCACTTGAAATCATCCGCGAAAAGTATATAATACTCCTAGTAATTAAATATCACCTTATTACGAGTGGTGGAGGGATTAGGCCCTATGAAGCCCGGCAACCCAGCATGATTATAGCGTATCATGTGTAGGGTGCTAAATCCTACAGACTAGATCTGAGAGATGAGGGACGCTAGATTGGACACAAGCCTTATCCTCGCCGGAGAAGGCTTATTTTTATACTCGGAGGAAAGAATGAAGAGATTATTTACATCAGAATCAGTAACTGAAGGCCATCCAGATAAGCTGTGTGACCAGGTGTCAGATGCTATCCTGGATGCAATTATGGAAGTTGACCCTGCTGGCAGAGTAGCAGCAGAAACAACAGCTAACACTGGTTACGTAATGGTAATGGGCGAAATCACAACAAACGCTTACATCGATATCCAGAAGATCGCAAGAGAAGTTGTTTGTGATATCGGCTACAACACAAGCGAATATGGTTTCGATGGTAATGCTTGCGCTGTAATCACATCAATCGATGAACAGTCAAGCGACATCGCTATGGGCGTTGACAAGGCACTGGAATACAAGGCTGGAACTTTGGAACAGGAAGAATTAGAAGAAACTGGTGCTGGAGACCAGGGTATCATGTTCGGTTTCGCATGTGACGAAACACCTGAACTCATGCCACTGCCAATTTCACTTGCTCATAAGCTGGCAATCAGACTTACAGAAGTAAGAAAGAACGGTACACTGCCATATCTGAGACCAGACGGTAAGACTCAGGTAACAGTAGAATATGACGATGATAAGATTGTAAGAGTTGATACAATCGTTATTTCAACTCAGCACGATCCTGACGTTGAACTTTCACAGATCAGCGAAGATCTGATGAAGCACGTTATTCAGCCTGTAGTAGATGCTGCACTCCTTGATGAAAACACTAAGTACTTCATCAACCCAACAGGCAGATTCGTTATTGGCGGACCACACGGAGACTCAGGCCTGACAGGAAGAAAGATCATCGTTGATACATATGGCGGATATGCTAGACATGGCGGCGGCGCATTCAGCGGTAAGGACCCTACTAAGGTAGACCGTTCAGCTACATACGCAGCTCGTTACGTTGCTAAGAACCTGGTTGCTGCTGGACTTGCTAAGAAGTGTGAAATCCAGCTGGCATACGCTATCGGCGTAGCTAGACCAGTATCAATTCTGGTTGACTCATTCGGTACAGGTGTTGTATCAGACGAGAGACTTTCAGAAATCGTTGATAAGCACTTCGACCTGAGACCTGCTGCAATTATCAGAAACCTGGATCTTAGAAGACCTATCTACAGACAGGTAGCAGCATATGGTCATTTCGGAAGAACTGACATCGATGTTCCATGGGAAAGATTAGACAAGGTGGAACAGCTGAGAAAGGAGATTTAAGATAAAATGGGTGTTAAGGTTGCTAAATTCGGAGGATCATCAGTTGCTGATGCTCTCCAGATCGAAAAGATTAAGAAGATTGTTGATAATGATGCTGACATTAAGTATGTTGTAGTATCTGCTCCTGGTAAGAGATTCAAGGACGACAGCAAGGTTACTGACATGCTGTACCTTTGCAAGTCACAGGTAGACCACAAGGTGCCATTCGCACAGGTATTCCAGGTAATCTGCGACAGATACAATGCTGAGAAGATCAACCTGAACGTTGATATCGACCTTCAGACTGAACTGAACCTTATCGAGAAGAAGCTCCGCGAAGGAACTACTACAGATTACGTTGCAAGCCGTGGCGAATACCTGAATGCACTGATCATTGCTGCATACATGGGTTATGATTTCGTTGACGCTGCTGACATGATCAAGTTCGACGCTAAGGGCAGATTCATGGAGAAGGCTACAAACGAAGC
>JAGHTQ010000241.1 GCA_018065295.1 Candidatus Colimonas fimequi
CTCTTACTAACTGCGAACAGATCGGCATCATCTTCATCGATGAAATCGATAAGATTGCTTCAGGCTCAAGCTACAGAAGCGGTGCAGACGTTTCAAGAGAAGGCGTACAGAGAGATATTCTCCCAATCGTTGAAGGAAGCGTAGTTAACACTAAGCATGGCCCAGTTAAGACTGACCATATCCTCTTCATCGGTGCTGGTGCCTTCCACACAGCTAAGCCAACTGATCTGATTCCTGAACTTCAGGGTAGATTCCCAATCAGAGTGGAACTTGAGAACCTTGACAAGGATACATTCGTTAAAATTCTTACAATTCCAGAGAATGCTCTGCTTAAGCAGCACAAGGCACTCCTTGAAACAGAGGGCGTAGCTGTTGATTTCACTGATGATGCAGTAGATGAAATCGCAACAATGGCATTCCTCATGAATGAACAGACTGAGAATATCGGTGCAAGAAGACTCCACACAATCATGGAGAAACTTCTTGAAGATGTTTCGTTCAACATTCCTGACATGGATGATGAGAGAATTGAAATTAATAGAGAATATGTTCTGGATAAACTTGGTGAGAAGATTCACGAAGAAGATCTGGACAAGTATATCCTGTAGTTATGAGAGTATTCAAGGGACACATCGCCAAATTGTGTCCCTTTTTTAATACACACAGCAAATTAGTTATATATATACCTAAGTATGTGACTCTGTAACCATAGGGTGTGACAAAAAAGTGATAATTGTGCCTAGGTTAAATACTTTTTAGAAAACTCTAAAAAGTGTTGCTTTATGTGAATCCAATGTTATAATTTATGTGAAATAGGTTATCATTAGTAGAGGTGTATTAAATGGGTGATATTTTAAATAAAGTAAGAAAACTTAACTGGCTGCTGACAGAGAGTCCAACTGGCAAGTTCTCTTTTGACGATATGTGCGAGATTCTCAGTGACTTAATGGACGCTAACGTTTATGTTGCTGACGATAAGGGCCGTATTCTTGGTGTTAACTATAAGATTAAGGCTGACAGTTCAGCAATCGCTGATCCAGAAACAGGCAAGGAGATGTTCCCTGACGAATATAACGTAGAACTTCTGAAGGTTAAGGAAACAGTTCCTAACATCAACGGCGACGAAATCCTGAAGATCCTCAAGTTCGACTTCAATACAGCAGATAAGCTCCACACAATCATTCCAATCGTTGGTGGTGGTACAAGATGGGGCACTCTCATGCTGGCAAGATATAGCCCAGAGTTCAACGACGAAGATCTGGTACTTGGCGAATACGGCGCAGCTGTAATCGGTCTTGAGATTCAGAGAACTAAGGCTCTTGAGAAGGAAGAAGAAGAGAGAGAACTGTCAATGGTAAGAATGGCTATCGGCACACTCTCATATTCAGAAACAGAAGCTGTACAGCAGATTTTCGCTGAACTGGAAGGAAACGAAGGTCTTCTGGTTGCTAGCAAGATTGCTGACAGATCAGGCATTACAAGATCAGTTATCGTTAATGC
This sequence comes from Candidatus Colimonas fimequi, assembly GCA_018065295.1. Classification (GTDB taxonomy): domain Bacteria; phylum Bacillota; class Clostridia; order Peptostreptococcales; family Anaerovoracaceae; genus Lentihominibacter; species Lentihominibacter fimequi. The sequence goes on from JAGHTQ010000241.1 coordinate 1,501, forward strand.
TCTGCGTAAGCTTGAGAGTGCAGGCGTTATCGAATCTAAGTCACTGGGCATGAAGGGTACTAGAATTAAGATTATCAACCCTAAGCTGAAGGATGAACTGAAGGTTAGACAGTAAATAAATAGTTAATTGGCTCCCTGTCGCAGTAGCGGCAGGGACTTTTTATTTATACTTTTTTGCTTATATATGATAAAATGCAGACATGGTTAGATTTAATGAAAACAACGAGACAATAAACGAAGAAGAATATAACGCCGTATTAGTAGGCCTTCAGCTTAAGCAGGATATTACAAGATCTATGGAAGAGTTAGAGGGCCTTGCGGAGGCAGCAGGAGTAACCGTACTTGGTCAGATGATTCAGTCACTTGAGAGACCCAATACGGCTACTTTTATTGGCAAGGGTAAGGTTCAGGAACTGGCAGAGCTTTGCACGAATATGGACGTGGATACTGTCATCTTCGACAGTGAACTTTCGGGCATGCAGCTTAGAAACCTGGAAGACGCCCTGGGCGTAAGGGTAATAGATAGAACAATTCTCATCCTTGATATCTTTGCCAAGAGAGCAACATCGAAGGAAGGTAAGCTGCAGGTAGAACTGGCCCAGCTTCAGTATAGACTTCCTAGGCTTACAGGCTTTGGCAAATCACTTTCTAGACTTGGTGGCGGTATCGGTACGAGAGGTCCTGGTGAGAAGAAACTGGAGACTGACAGAAGACATATCGAGAGCAGAATGGAAGATATCAAGTCTGAACTCTTCAAGGCGCGTCGCACAAGACAGGTGCAGAGGGCTGGAAGAGAGAAGAGCAAGACTCCAATCGTAGCCCTCATGGGATATACTAATTCGGGCAAATCTGCTCTTATGAACAGACTTCTTGCTATGTCAGACAAGGACGATAAGCAGGTAATGGAGAGAGATATGCTTTTCGCAACTCTTGATACATCTCATAGAGAAATTTCACTTCAGAGTGGCGACGAGTTCATCCTTATCGATACAGTTGGCTTCGTAAGCAAGCTGCCCCATAGCCTTGTTGAGGCGTTCAAGTCAACTCTTGAAGAAGTGCAGTATGCGGATCTGCTGCTCCACGTTGTGGATAGTGCGTACGAAGATAAGGACTTCCAGATTGAGGTTACCGACAAGGTAATAAAGGAAATCGGCGCAGGGGATAAGGATAAGATCATGGTCTATAACAAGATCGATATTGCCGACGAAATCCCCCTTGATGCCACTGGTTGTGAGTACGTTTGTGTGTCAGCCAGAACTGGTGAGAACATAGACGAACTGATAGACGTAATTAAGAGCAAGATATTCGGTGACAGAGTGAGCGCATCAATGCTCATTCCGTATAGCAGAGGGGATATCACATCATATCTTCTGGAGAATGCTAGAATCGAAGAGACTAAATACGAGAATGAGGGCACTGTACTGACTGGGAACTTCGACAGGAAGGACTACATGAAGTATCAGGCATATGTTAGAGAGGATATTTAATGGAACTGTATAGGACAGTCAAGGCGCCAGCTGAAGCAACACAGATAATCGAGAAATCCAGATTTATCGCCCACGTAATGCCTATTGAGAGCAGAGAAGAAGGCGATGCTTTTCTTGCCGAGATTAGAGGCAAGTACAAGGATGCAACTCACAATGTTCCTGCGTTCGTAATCGGGGATAAATTCCAGATTCAGTGGGCAAGTGATGACGGCGAGCCGCAGGGCACTTCAGGTGCGCCTATGGTTCAGATGCTGGTTAAAGAGGGCATCACTAACGTGGCTGTTGTAGTAACAAGATATTTCGGCGGTATCAAACTTGGTACCGGCGGACTTGTTCGTGCATACACTAGCAGTGCTAAACTTGGCCTTGAAGCGGCAGGCGTTTGCAGGGTAATGGAAGTGGCTAAACTGAACGTGAAAATCGAGTATACGTATTTGGCTAAACTGCAGAATCTTGCCAGCAGTGTTCTGCCAGAGAGCGGCGATGAAGATGCGGCATTTACCATCACAGATACACAGTATGATGACAAGGTTAGAATGGAACTTGCAATGCTGCCAGAGCACAAGGATGCAGTGATTTCAATACTTGCCAACCTGACATCAGGATCAGCTGCAATACTCTCAGATGAGCTGATTCTTAGCAAAATTTAGGGGCAAAAATCGAGTGAAAAAATAATAAAAATTCTTCAATAAAAGTGCTTGACACTACCCTGAGTTTACTGTATAGTAAGTAACTGTGCCGAGGCGATAAGCCTTGAATGTGGGCGTATAGCTCAGCTGGGAGAGCACCTGCCTTACAAGCAGGGGGTCACAGGTTCGAGCCCTGTTACGCCCACCACATTCATTATCCGTAAGGGGTAAAGATTG
>JAGHTQ010000190.1 GCA_018065295.1 Candidatus Colimonas fimequi
TAAGTTACCTCCAACGCGTGTAATATATCCTATAGTCATCGGCTGATTCTCTTCAAGTTTAACAGCCGTATATTCATTACCGTTAAGTTCTGAGCAGATAATTCCTGAGCAAAGAGTGTAGCCGTTAAGACCTACCATCATGTTAAGGCTTGTAGCTCTATCGTTTACTCTTATTATTCTCTTGTAATGCTCAGCGCTCAGCTGTTCCTCAGAAAGAAAATACGAGTTCTCTGTTCCCTGCTCGAATGCAAGACAAGGATACTCCTCAAGCTGCTTTATGGAGAGTTTCTCTTCTCCTGCCAGAGGATGGTTCTTGGACATATATGCATAAATATCGCAATTAAACAGTTCAGTAAACTCTACCTGATTCTCCTTAAAGAGCTTACTGAGTACCTGTCTGTTGAAGTCGTTGAGATAAAGGATTCCGATTTCACTGCGAAAAGTCTTCACGTCCTCTATTACCTCCGCGGTTCTCGTCTCGCGAACAGCAAACTCATACTCATCCATGCCGTATTCTTCTGCGACTCTCATGAAGGCTTCTACTGCAAAAGTATAATGCTGCATGGATACCGCAAACTTCTGGCGAACGCTCTCTTTGTTAATGTAGTGACTCTCGATGAGCCCATACTGCTCTGTTATCTGACGTGCATATCCAATAAATTCTTCCCCTTCAGGAGTAACCAGGATACCCTTGTTAGTTCTTCTGAAAATCTTGATTCCCAGTTCATCTTCCAAAGATTTGATTGCCGCACTTAAACTAGGCTGTGAAATAAACAGCTTTCTTGCAGCTTCATTCATTGAATTTGATTCTGATACAGTAACAGCATAACGAAGTTGTGCTAGTGTCATATTTCTTCTCCGTTACTTGTTCAGCTTAGCGTCTGTCTTAGCCTGGAATTTCTCGTTATTTACTGTAAATCTCTCATGAATTCCTTCACCGATAAGGCCCGCTTCATCGTATGCGTTAACTGAGATAACAAGACGTCTTCCGTCAACTTCAATGAGTTCACTCTCGCAGCGAACTGTCATGCCGATTGGAGTTGCTGCCACGTGCTTGATATTAGCTTCTGTTCCAACTGATCCCCAGCCTTCTTCCAGATATGGGATAACGCTATCACAAGCAGTCTTCTCCATCAGTGCAAGCATGCATGGAGTTGCGAAAACTTCAAGAACGCCACTTCCTACTGCTGTTGCAGTGTTCTCATATACTACTTCAACCTTCTGTTCGCCTTTGATTCCAGCTTCTAACATATATATTACCTCCTGAATGGTTATGTGCTATTTACCGACTAATTATATCAAATATGTTCATCTATTGCCAATGCGTCTTTATTTCACATACACATATATGTTATAATTACAGACGTGTTATTTATTTATGAACTAGGAGGCAAGACTTATGTTACAGAAATTAATTGCTGCTCTTAACGACAGCAGAAAGACTATCGTATTTACTGAAGGTCATGATCCAAGAATTCTTACAGCAGCAGATCGTCTTATCAAGGAAGATCTCATGGACATCATCCTTATTGGAGCACCTGATACAGTTAACCAGGTTGCTGCAGATAATGGTCTTAACATCGACGGAGCAGAAATCATCGACCCTGCTACTTATGAAGGCATGGATGAAATGGTTAAGACTATGTTCGATCTTCGTAAGGGCAAGATGAGTGAAGAAGATTGTCACGCTAACCTGCTCAAGGGTAACTACTTCGGAACAATGCTTGTGAAGATGGGCAAGGCTGATGCACTTCTCGGTGGTGCAACATACTCAACAGCAGATACAGTAAGACCTGCTCTTCAGCTTGTTAAGACTAAGCCAGGCGCTAATCTGGTAAGCTCATGCTTCATCCTTTGCAGAGAAAAGGACGGTGTAGAAGAGAGAATCGCTATGGGCGACTGCGCTATCAACATCGACTACCAGGACAAGAAGGACAAGGAAGGAAACGTTATCCTGACTGCCGCTCAGCAGCTGGCAGAGGTTGCAGTTGAATCAGCTAACACTGCAGAATATTTCGGCATCGACCCTAAGGTTGCTGTACTCAGCTTCTCAACATACGGTTCAGGTAAGGGCGGCACAGTTCAGCTGAGCCACGACGCTGTTATCGAAGCAAGAAAGCTTAACCCAGAGCTGGTTATCGACGGCGAATTCCAGTTCGATGCTGCAGTAAGTGCAGAAGTTGCTAAGACTAAGTGTCCTGATTCAGAAGTTGCTGGTCAGGCTAACACATTCATTTTCCCAATTATCGAAGCTGGTAACATCGGCTACAAGATCGCTCAGAGACTGGGTGGATACGAAGCTTACGGTCCTATCCTTCAGGGACTTAACGCTCCTATCAACGACCTTTCAAGAGGTTGCAACGCTGACGAAGTTTATACAATGGCTATTATTACAGCTGGTATGGCGTAAGAGTGGACTGGTGCCAGGACTAAAGTCCTTGCACACAGAATTATAAAAAAACAGGGAATCGCTAATTGCGATTCCCTTATTTATTGTCTCTTATTAGTCGTCGTGGCTGCCGTATCCGCCTGAACTGTTACCGATACCAAGAATCAGTCCCAGAACAACTGCGATAGCAAAACCAATTATCCATTTAGTCATAATGTCCGTCCTCCTATTCAATAGTCAGGATATCTACAAACCCTGTAATTTCAAAAACTTCCATAATCTCAGGTGCAACGTTCTTAATGATCATGCTGCCCTGCTTATTGATGTTCATATTTTAACCTCTAATTGTTAACCATTTCTAATTTATTTTACAACTAATCCATTACTTTCGCAATCTCAAGTATATTCATACCGGCTTCATATCTGTAATGCACATGATCCATCGTATTCTTCACCATTGGATTCGAATATGAATGGTAAATAACAAAAACTGGCCTGAGGGCCAGTTTTTAATTTATCTTTTATTAGAACGACGCCAGATTTTGCGTGCTTCAGCTTCGCGGATTAATTCCTCACGGAAGTCTGGGTGTGCAATGGATATGAGCATCTCAGCGCGCTCCCATGTGGAGCGGCCTTCCAGGTTAACAACGCCCTGCTCTGTGACCAGGAAGTACACCTGGCTTCTAGGTGATGTGATGATGTCACCGTAGAACTGTGGCACGATACGAGAATGTCGCACCCCTTCCTTATCACGGAAGGTTGACTCAGTACAGATAAACGCCTTGCCACCTCGTGATGCAGATGCTCCCGTCAGGAAGTCAAGCTGGCCACCGGTGCCACTTATCTGTCTGGAGCCGAAACTCTCAGATGAGACCTGACCATACAGGTCAACAGCCACGCAGCTGTTAATGGAAACCATGTTATCTATCTGAGCAATGATGCTGGGGCTGTTAACGTACTCCATAGGGTACGCCGCAATACCGTGGTTGTCGTCAAGCCACTCGTATAGGTCGCTTGAGCCGACGGCACAGCCGAACACACCTTTGCCAGGATTTATTGTCTTGAGTTTATTAGTCAGTTTGCCCGCTTCGAACATCTTGAGATATGCGTCGGAGCACAGCTCCGTATGCATGCCCAGATCCTTAAGATCAGACTGGGCAATAATTTCACCGATAGCATTAGGCACGCCGCCAACGCCCAGCTGAATTGTGCATCCATCCTCAAGAAGTGGGATGATGTGCTTAGCAATTGCGATTTCCTTATCATTAGGAACGATTGGCGGATTTTCTGGGAAGGGTTCGTGCTCCCCTTCTACGATGTAGTTTACTTCAGAAATATGAACGCACTCATCGTATCCACCGTGAACCTTCGGAAGATTCTCGTTGACTTCGACAATTACGAAATCCGCAGCGCGAACAATAGGACCTGCAACTCCAGTGTTACCTGAGAAGTTGAAATACCCGTGCTTATCCATCGGTGCCACGCTTACCATCACCACGTTCACGTGAAGGAAGAAATGATAGTACGCAGCGTTATTCTGAAACACCTGTGGGATATGGTAGCACATCCCCTTATCGCAAAGCTTGCGCTCGTACGCCGAGCAATGCCAGCTGTGATACACGAAATGCTCCTGGCTCTCGTCGCATTCAGCCACGTGAATAGGACCGGATATGAGATTGCCTCGAATCTTAACGTCTGTCAGTTCATCTCGTCTGTCTGCCAGTGCCTTATCAAGGAGTACCGGCTTGCCAACGGTGCTGGTGTAGTCTACCCAGTCGCCGTCTTTGACAATGCCAACCGCTTCCTGGGGCGTGCGCAGTTTTTCTCTATATTCTATTGAATAATCTTTTAACATGTCGTTCACCTCGTATTCAGGGGTTAACTGATGAGTTAATTATACAACAAAATAGGAGCGGTGCCCGAACTAAAGTTCCTGCACACGCCAATAAAAAATGACGCATATGAAAATATGCGTCATTTTTATTATAATCTTAAGCTTATTCAGCGATTGCCGCCTCAATCATTTCTGTACGTTCTTTAGTGCGCTTGCAAGTAAGCAGTGCAATCATCAGTGAGATTGCCATGAATATGCACAGCATTGCACAGTTATGATACATACCTGAAATTTCTGTACCAGAGAGAGCTTCTCTTACACCGTCGATGGCATACGTCATCGGCAGGAATGGATTCAGCTTCTGGAAGAATTCCGGCATCAGCTGTACTGGGAAGGAACCAGCGCAGCATGGTATCTGGAATACTGTGAACATTACAGCAATCAGTTTGCCTGCGAGACCGAATGTTACGCAGAGCATGTAGATGATTGTTATAAATGCCAGTGATACGAAACATAGGAAGAGGAGCAGCCACATTGGATGTGCTGGATTCAGGCCCAGTACATTCACTCCTGCGAATATGAGTGCTACTTCCATAAGTCCGAAGAGGAGTGCAGTTAATATACCGCTAGCTACAGTCTTAGGAGCGTTAACCAGTTCATCTCTTCTTGGTCTAACAGGAACAACGAAGAATAACAGAAGTGTTCCTACCCAAAGTCCAATACCCAGGAACAGTGGGAAGAAGCCCTGTGAGTATCTTGTAAGTTCGCCGTATATTTCTACCTTGTCTACTACTGGGTCTGCTACGAATTCACCCATTGCTTCACTTGAATTAACAAGGCTATCGTCAATCTTCTCTACGCCTTCAGTAAGGCCATCTGTAAGTTGGCCGCTTCCGTCCTTCAGGTCGCTAGCGCCCTTTGCAAGTTTGCCTGCACCCTTTGACAGCTGTGAAGTACCATCAGCAAGTTTCTCTGAGCCTGCTACAAGCTGCGCGGTACCTGCGGCCAGCTGTACGGAACCTGCGGCCACCTTGGCTGAGCCATTAGCTACTGACTTGGCACCGTCAGAGAAAGTTCCCATGTTGCTATCAAGTTCAGCAGCGCCATCTGCCAGATTCTGAGTTCCCTTCTTCAGGTCGCCCAGTGATGACAGTGACTTACCAAGCTCCTCATTTACTACTGTTACAACACCTTCGCCGCCAGCAACTGCTGCACCACCAGCAATTTGCTGAACGCCACCTACGAAAGTCTTATCATTGGCAAGGGTACCAGAAATTGTTTTAGCATCCACCTGGCTTGCCGCACCATTTAATGTCTGTGCAACGATTCCCTTAATAAGCTGTTCGCCTTGGCCTTCTGGGAATCCAGCCGATTCAGCCATAGCAATCAAAGCCTGAACCTGTTCATTTGCCAATGCTTGATCCTGTGCAGTACCAATACCATCCTTAATACCCTTCTGTACTGCAGCAGAAACGCCGGTTCCAACTCCGGCAGCTAAAAGATCAACTGCAGACATGTTTGTGTCAGGGTCTTTAACAAGAACGCCTTGTGCTGCCTTCTGCTGAATTTCCTTTTTCTGTTCTTCTGTAAGCTCAACTGCAGGAACGTTAATTCCCAGAACAACCTGGTTTAACTGATCAGCTCCAGCAGCCAGCTTATTTGAGCCTTTCGCAAGTTCAGTTGATCCAGCAGCCAGCTGCTGTGCACCATCATTAAGGTCCTTTGTTCCCTTCTTCAGTGTGCCAGCGCCATCATTAAGTTCTGATGATCCAGCGGCTAAATCCTCTGCGCCCTTATTAACCTTGTTAGTTCCTGACTTAAGTGTATCAGCTCCAGACTTCAGCTTACCAGCGCCATCAGTTACCTGCTGGCTGCCGTCAGCTGCTTCTGTCAGCTCGTCCTTAATCTCATATATAGAATCGAATGCCCCAGATACGTATTCTTCACTTACGTTCTGGCTGACCATATCAATAAACTGAGTCTTGATGCTCTTACTGAACTGGCTGAATATGTAACTCTTCCTGATATCACTGAGGAACACAATATCAGCCTTCTCAGGGACTCCATCCTTGGCACTTACTACCCTCTTAGAGAAATCCTTAGGAATAACAAATGCTGCGAAATATTTAGTATTGTTTATGCCCTCATCAAAATATCCTGGCTCCTGTACTTCCCAGTTAACATCGTCGTTATCTGCAACAGTGTCCATGATATCGTCACCATAATTGACGTGCTTGCCATCCTGAATAGTACCCGCATCTTCATTAACGATTGCAATAGGGAAATCCTCCATTGAATCTGGCATGATATTAAATGCTGTCGGTGTCAGAATACCGAACAGGGCAGCAACAATGATAATAAATCCCAGTCCAAGAAGTTTATACGGACTAGTAAATATTCTCTTAAAACTATCCTTTAATACCTGAAAAAATGACATTACCTATCTCTCCCTTGTATAATACTTTTGCAAAATAAACAGTTGCAAAATAATTAACACTTGTTTATTATAATCCCATAAGACGGGTTTTCAATATTCAATTTTATTCAGTTGTTCATTTTTTGACATATTGAGACAAATTGTATATATAAGAGGCGTGAAATGGGTGCAGACAGACGAATTATTAAGACAAAAAAGGCCATAAAGCAGGCATTCACTAGACTACTTCTGGAACATCGCTCAATGAGCAATATATCAGTAACTAAGCTGGTTGAAGCTGCTGACATCAGCAGAGGTACATTCTACCTCCATTATGCTGACATGTATGAACTTCTGGCAGACGTTGAAGCAGATCTGATTATAGAGTTCGAAACAGCAGTGAATACTCACGAAGCAACAGAGCTCAAGGATTCACTCCTTCCACTTATTAGAGAAATCATCTCATTTATCGAAGCTAATTCAGATATTCTCTCTATTCTTGTTACAGATAGACTTGACCTTAACTTCACACTGAGACTTAAGGAAATCACAAGACAGAAGTGCTTCGAGAACTGGGAACGCAATTTCGGCACTAAGCCAAACAAGGCACACGAATATTATTATTCATTTATCTTCGCTGGAAGCGTTGACCTTATCATCGAATGGTTCCAGGGCGAGATCGATGAGACAGCTGATTCTATGGCTCAGATTATTGAGAGAATCATCGTCGAAGGTGCCAACGTATTAGATTAATAAGCAAGTCATGAAATTTAAAAGAGGAATGCTACATGCATTCCTCTTTTTTCTTATATATCAGTTCTGCTTAATATCTGTGCCGGCTTCTTCCTGATGGTCCTAAATACAGGAATAAGTCCAAACAGTAAGTTTATACCGTATATAACTGCCAGGCAGATTGCCGCTACGTATGGAGCAGTCACGTACATGTTTTCGAAATATGACATCTCTACAAGACGTGTCAGCACATAGAACATTCCAATAAATCCAGGCAGTGAAGTAAACGTTGTAATTACCAGAATTTCACCGATGAACATTCTATATATGTCGCCCTTCTTCATACCGATAGCACGGTACACACCAACCTCACGAATTCTCGACAGGAATGATGCTCTCATGATAATGAAAATCTCGATACATGAAATAGCCAGAATTACTATCGCCAGAATAAGGCTGGCTCTTGTGTAGGCCGCCTTCTCCTTGATGTAATTAGTCTTGCTCTGCTCGTATGAATCCTTAACATTCATATCCTGTTCGCGCAGGGACTTAAGGGCTGCCCCCTTGTCTGTTGGACAAACAGTAACCCCGTCTAACATGTCTGCCAGGTAGTATTTAAGGGTTGTTTTATTGACGAGCAAAACATCCGAGTCCTGTCCATCACTGAAGTATCCCACTACCTTAAGTTTGGTATCACCAATCTTATTCTTGATGGTCTTGCCGATCTTCATGTCATCCTTATTCATCTCGTTTACAACGACTTCATAAGGATGCTTAGGCCATTCGCCCTTCTTAAGCTCCGCATCCTTCATCAGCTTGTAATCAAGGAATTTGACCTGATTATCTGATGAGAGTTCCATTTCATCAGCATTGTTTGCCAGAATATTAATGAACAGATCCGGCTCAGTATATACACACGGACTCTGACAATCGCTGATACCAACAATAGTGAAATCGTCCATGTTTCTAACTTCAATATTGCAGCCAAGATATTCGCTCACACCACCAAGGCCTAATTCCTTAGTATTCAGTTCCTTAATAGTCTTCTTGATTGCCATCTGATCGATGACGATTTCATTAGGACCCTCTGGCAGTCTTCCGTAGAGTATGTCCGCGTCCTTCAGCTTGTTCACATCAGAAAGTGAGCAGTTAATTCTCACGTCGGCCAGTGAAGTCTGAAGATATGAATCGTATTTAAGTTTCAGATTAACCACAGAATTTCCCGGAAGGGCATATTCCACATATTCGTTAGCTTCAATAGCATCAAAGTCCTCAGCTGATGTGTTCTTGCTTGTAATAGACAGATACGCCTTATCCATCTCAACGAACATATCATCAGTCACATTGAGGGTACCGAATATGCTGCTGATTCCGTAAGTCACAAACATTGCCGAGATAACGAATCCTGCCAGGAGAATCTTCTTGATGATGCCGTAGTCGCCTACACGCCTATATCCATCACGGAGCATTCTAATCGGTCCGATAATCGAGCTGTATTTCTTCGGTGCTCCCGATTGCAGTTTGCTAAGTTCGAACCCGGTTTCAGTCTCATCACCGCTACTGAGTTTCTTGTAATGAGCATCAACGAATTCGATTGGTGAATCATCATCGATAATCTCAATCCTACTGTTAGGATTGTTATTCCTGATGAATATGCTCCCATCCTTAATTACGATATCCAGCTGAAGCTTATCACTAGAATCGTTATAGAAATTAAGATCAAGCTGCTCATTTCTAAGACGCTTGTGATCCCCAATATCCTTAAGATAAATCTTATGATCCATCTTGTAATCAAGACCGTCCGAGCCGTTATTGCCGTTATCAGCCACAACTTTGCCATCGAGAAGTCTGATGATTCTTGTAGCGTAGAAGTCAGCCAGTTCTTCTTCGTGAGTAACCAGAATAACCAGTTTCTCCTTGGAAATAGTCTTGATTATATTCATGATCTCAATAGTGTTTTTACTATCAAGATTACCTGTAGGTTCATCCGCAATGATAATCGCAGGATTCTTAACGATGGCACGCGCTATACCTACTCGCTGACGCTCACCACCTGAGAGCATCTCTGCCAGACGATTACGGAATCTATACATGCCAGTCTTATGAAGAACGTAATTTACCTTCTCTTCAATCTCGTCTTCATTTCTGATTCCAATCATTCGAAGAGCGATAGCAATGTTCTCATATACAGTCAGATTCTCAACCAGATTGTAGTCCTGGAAGATGTATCCGATGTTAAGACTTCTGATTTTGTCAACTGCGCCAGCCGTGCGACCAGTAAGCTTCTCACCATTAATAAATACGTCTCCCCTTGCCGGAGCATCAAGACCTCCGATAACGTTAAGCAAAGTAGTCTTACCGCATCCTGATGGACCAAGCAGCGCCACAAGGCCTGTATCATCCATCTGAAGAGTCGTATTATTGATAACGTGGATCTGATTCTTCTTACCCTTGTTAAATGTCTTATCAAGCTGTTTAAGTTTTAGCATCTATTCCACCTCCCTATATGTGCCCATGGCACTCTTCTTAAAGAGGCTTCTTGAGAATTTACCAGAAATCAGATAGCTCATTATCAGGAGCACTCCGTAGAGAATTCCATAATGAACTGGCTTCATGTACTTAACAAGATTAACTATCTGTTCCACGTGAATATATCCATATGTACTGAGCATCGCTACGGCCATGAATATGCCGTACGCCAGTGTCATAACCACCAGAAGCTCCACGTCTGTGATCCTTCTCATGGCCTTCATGTTCATGCCCAGCATTCTGAGAATGCTAAAGTACCCTGTTCTTGAACGCAGAATCAGTCTGATTACGAAGTATGCGATGAAGAACAGGCCCAAAATTACGATGATAGCAATCGGAAGCTGAAGCATAGCAACAACGTCTGAAATAATCTGAATCAGCACATCCTTAATCGGCAGAGCCACGTATCCCAGAGTTTCCAGTGCCACCTTAGTCTCGTCTACAATGTCCTTATCCTGAACATATACCGATGCCTGATAGTTATCGTGAGTGAAGAACTTACTGTAGTCCTTCGGATTAACGAACATTATGCCCGAATACATTTCGAAATCCAGGTCACTGTATTTGTCGAAGTTCTTCTTGTTATAGGTACCCTGAACTTCCAGCTCCTTGGCCTTCTCATAATATATGTTGCTGACCTTAACCTTGATGTTCTTGCCAGTTGCCTTGCCATCCTTGTAGTAGTTACCCACTTCTGCTGAAGTAACAATCTTGCCTTCGTCCACCTGATTTGACGGCAGAATGTTATACATTGAATCGCCAGCGTAAACCTCCTGAACCTTCTTGTTAATAGTCACTTTCAGGTCGCTGTGATCGTGGTAAGTCTCAGCCATGATGTCGTTAAGATAGTTATTATCCATATAGACATCAGTCACGTTGCTCAGTGAATCCGCCTGCTTCTTGTATGCGATGCCTACAACTGTAAGCTTCATTGTTCTCTCCATGATGGAATACTGCACCTGGTATTCCCTGTTCAGGTTCTTGCCAAGCATGTCCCCTGACAGATTATAGTCGTCCTTGCTACCAGAGAGGATTACTTCCCCAGGTTTAGCCGGCATTCTTCCTGCCACCAGCTTGCCCTTGAATTCGTCGATGGATCTTGGCGCCACATCGTAATAGAACTCGTCATCGCCCAGGTAAATCGACATATCCAAAAGGATATCGTACTCAGCCACAGTCTTCACGTTGTACACGTTGCTGATGGATTCATAATCCTCAGCAGTGAACTTGGAATTGTCCGCCTTCTTGAGAACGATACGGTCAAGGCTGGTATTGATGAAATAGGAGTTATAACCTAAGTTACCCGCTTCAGCCCTTTGTGCAAGATACGAAGTGTACTGAGAAGAAACGGCAGCACACACGAAGGTGAACACGATAAGCAAAAGGACAAACTTAGGGACCACATTAAAGGTATTTCTAAGTCCCAGTCTTAATTTACTTCCTGCGCTAATCTTGCCAGTGGCTCTCTTCCTTGTTCTTGCTGGCTTGCCAGTCGCCTGCACCTCTGCGCTCTCTTCAGCAACAACAGGTGCTCCCTGATTAACCCTCAAGTCTTCTGCGATTTTACCGTCGTGCATCTTGATCTTGCGAGTCACGTACGGCGCGAACTGCTCGTAGTTGTGAGTTACCACAATTACCAGCTTATCCTTTGAAATCTCGTGCAAAAGTTTCACGATCTCTTCTGCACTAGCGCTATCAAGGTTTCCTGTAGGCTCGTCGGCTACGATGATATCTGTCTCCTTAGCAAGGGCGCGCGCTATGGCAACGCGCTGCTTCTGTCCGCCGGACAGTTTGCTTGCCTTAGTCTTGGCATGCGAAGTCAGGTCAACTCTCGCCAGAATCTCGTTAACACGCTTCTTGATATCCTGACGGTTGTACCCGTTAATCAGCAGTATCAGCTCAATATTCTGATAGACTGTGTAGCTGCCTACCAGATTGAAGTTCTGGAATACGTTGCCTATATATTTTTTCCTGTACTCTGCGAAGTCCTTCTCCATGAAATGGCTTGTCTGTCTGCCATCGATGTACATCTCGCCTTCTTCGTAGGTATCAAGGCCCGAAATAACGTTGAGCAGCGTACTTTTGCCGCTGCCCGATTCTCCCGTTATAACTACGAATTCGCCCATGTCCAGCTGCAGGTTTACCTTGCTGATACCGGAGGCGATCATGCCTTTTTTGTAATAGAACTTCGAGACATTGCGTAAGTTTATCACAGTATTGATGTCCCTTTCGTCATAATTCTTCTGCCAGAATAAATGTCGTCCATGATTTCCCAGATTGCTTCGTGCTCTGAGAAGTGACGTCTCAGTCCTTCAATCTCGATGTAAGTTTCGTGACCCTTGCCAAGCATGATAATCATATCTCCTGGCTCAGCGTTAGTGATCGCATAAGCGATAGCTTCCTTACGGTCATCGATCTCAATGTAAGTACCGCCAACGCTATTAAGACCTTCCTTAATATCCTCGTTGATGGAACTTAAGCTCTCGAATCTAGGATTGTCAGTTGTAACTATACAAAGGTCAGCCAGCTTACCGGCTTCTTCGCCGATATTATATCTTCTAACCTTCGATCTATTACCACCCGCACCGAAGACAGCGATGAGTCGGTGTGGATTGTATTCCTTCAGTGTCTTTAGCACGCTTCTAGTACTCAGTGCATTGTGAGCGTAGTCGATGATTACGCTGAACTGATCTGAAACTGGAATCAGTTCTACTCTTCCCTTAACCTGAGCTTCCTCAAGGCCTGCGAAAATAGCGTCTTCTTCTATGCCCAGGCACTTGCAAACAGCTACAGTTGTCAGTGCATTATATACGCTGAACTTACCAGGAATATGAGTCTTAGCGTGACCTTCCATCATGCCGTGAACGTCAAACTGCATTCCCAGCATGCCGTCTTCCTTGATAAATGAAATGTTGTCAGCTGTAATATCCGCTTCAGTACCCTCGTCAAGGGACATAGTAACAACATTGCAAGTGTGGCCTTCCATAATCTCTTCAACATATGGGTCGTCGAGGTTAAAGATACCAGTCTTGCACTGGTTAAACAGGATCTTCTTGCATCTGAGATAGTCTTCGAAATCAGGATGCTCTGTCGGACCAATGTGGTCAGGTGACAGGTTAGTGAATACACCATAGTCGAACTCAATGCCTGTAGTTCTATCGAACTTAAGGCCCTGTGATGATACTTCCATGATCAGATACTTGCAGCCTGCTTCAACCATCATGTGCATATATCTGTGAATCTCATATGATTCTGGAGTTGTGTTCTTAGCCGGAATATGTTCATCACCGATAACATTCTCGATAGTGCCGATAAGGCCAGCCTTAGCGCCAGCGTGATTGAGCACTTCCTGAATGATAAATGTTGTTGTTGTCTTGCCCTTAGTTCCTGTCAGGCCAACTGTTGTCAGCTTCTTAGCAGGATAATCAAAGTATGCTGCTGCCATATATGCCAGTGCTCTTCTTGTTGACTCAACCAGGATGATTGTTACGTCTGCACCATCTACTGCGTCAGCGTATTCTTCTAATGCGTCTTCTCTCTGAATTACCAGAGCTGTAGCGCCCTTCTTAATAGCATCTGGAATGTATTTATGTCCATCTGTTACAGCACCTACCATGCAAACAAATGTAGTGCCTGGTGCAACTCTACGTGAATCGTAGATGACGTCTGCTACTTCTATATCCATGCTGCCCCTCAGCAGCTTATATTCGATTTTCTCACATATTTTCTCTAAATTCATGTTTATGACCTCGATTTCATATAGTCCCCTATATTTTACCACATTTCCTTGCTAAAGACCCTCTTTTATTGTAGAATTGTGGTCGGCGGTCACCGCCAGGACAGTTCGAAACCATCCTGTCCTTAAACAAAACTACGGGAGGAAATTAATATGTCAATGATCAGATACTCCGTGATTCCGGATAAGAATCCACGTGAGATCCTGCTTCTTCGCGGCACAGGCTGTGCTTATAAGTTATGTACATTCTGCGACTACCACGAAGACTCATCACAAGATTTGGCTTCCAACTTTCAGGTGAACAAGGAAGCAATTTCTAAGGTAACAGGCAAGTTTGGCATTCTGGAAGTCATCAATTCCGGCTCTTTTAATGAGCTTGATGAAGACACAATGAATCTGCTTGTTGAGACTTGCGCACGCCTACATATCCACACTATTCATTTCGAATGCCACTGGCTCTATAGACGTTTTATTCCTGCTCTGCGGGCTCGTTTTGCTGCAGTGAATACTCGCGTTGTCATGAAACAGGGCATCGAAACCTTCGATTACGAATACAGACGCGACGTAATGAAAAAGGGAATTAACGAACCTGATCCAGCTAAACTGGCTGAAGGTTTCGAAGAATGCTGCCTTCTCTTCGGACTTCCTGGACAAACTTATGAGTCCATGATTAACGACGTTGAGACAGGTCTCAAATACTTTAACCGCGTATGTATCAACACAATGACAGCAAATAACGCACCTCTTCAGCCAGATCCAGAAGTAGTTCGCATCTGCAAGGAAGAGGTAATACCTCGCTACCTGGATAACGACCGGGTGGATACTTTGCTTGAAAACACTGATTTCGGAATTGGAGGAGAAGAATAATGACTAATGAAATACTGCTGGTAGCCAGCATCGTCCTGATTTACGGTGGCGTAATCGTCTTTTATAAGTTCTTCGGCAAGAGCGGCCTGTTCGCCTTCAGCATCCTGGCAACAGTTCTTGCTAACATCGAAGTACTTCTCGTTGTCGACGCGTTCAAAATGGAGATGACTCTGGGTAACGTGCTCTTCGCAAGTACTTTCCTTATCACTGACATCCTCAGTGAAAACCACGACGGCAAAACAGCTAAGAAGGCTGTTGCCATGAGTACAACAGCTTCAATATTCTTTATCATCCTTTCACAGATGTGGATCAACTTTGTCCCAAGTGAAAGCGACTGGGCTATGGGAGCATTTCAGACAATCTTCGCCAACACACCTAGAATGATTCTGGCGTCACTGTCCGTATACCTGATTTCTCAGCTTCTGGACGTATGGCTCTATCACAGATGGTGGGATTTCACAACAAAGAGATTTGGCGATAGCAGAAGAGGCCTTTGGGTTAGAAACAACGGTTCAACCCTCATTTCACAGATGGCAAACACTTGCCTCTTCACACTCTTCGCATTCTACGGAATGTACGATTTTGACACTATGATTTCAATCATGGTTTCAAGTTACGTTATCTTCATCGTAACAAGCCTTCTGGATACACCGATGGTATATCTTGCACGTAGAATTCACGAAGCGGCGCCGGAAGATAAATAAGACGCTCATAAATGGACACACAAAAAGTGGCTTCAATGCGAAGCCACTTTTTTAATATATATTTTGTTATCTAGTTTTCACGCTCTTAACAGCAGACCATGAAGAATAATATTTCTTGCCGCTAACTGTCTTATAAGTACGAACCTTAACGTAGTACTTCTTCTTAGCCTTCAGCTTAGTTATCTTCTTGGAAGTTGTGCTGTTCTTAGTAATTGTCTTAGTGTGAGTGCTGCTGCCTGAGAAAGACTTGCTTGTTGAATACTTCACCTGGTAGCCAGTAACCTGGGTAGTCTTCTTAGACCACTTAACAGTTATTGCCTTACGACTTCCCTTAACTGACTTAATTGTAGTCTTCCTAGGGTTAATCTTAAATGTAGCCTGAAGAGTATCCTTGTACTTACCGAGTCCCTTTGCCTTAACTGTGTATGTACCAACTTTCACACGACCGCTCTGATATGTCAGGTCAATATCGCTTGTATCTGCAGTAATTGCTTCTGCAACGTTAACAAGCTGACCATCAACAGATGCAGTAACTGTAACCGCTGGCTTCTTAGCCTTGCCGTCGTATTCATATGAAGTCTTGCTAAGCTTAATTGAGCCAATAGCAGCTGGTCTAGGCTTCTTCTCTACGTCATCAGGAGTCTTGGCATACTTAACTGCTGCTGCCGCATCGATGGCACCAGCACTGCCAGTCTTATCACCTCTATCGTTAACCTGAGTGTTCACTGGATATGCTGAATCCTTAACAACGCTGATTACCTGATCTACTGTCAGTTCTGGGTTTGACGCCCACATCATAGCCATGATGCCTGATACCATTGGCGTTGCCATTGATGTGCCTGAACTCTCTGCATAAAGAGCTTCAGCATCATTCCATGTTGATACGATATCAGCGCCAGGGGCACTGATGTCCTTGAATTCATTGTAATCTGACCATGCCGCATTATTGCCTTTGTTATCAAGGGCTGTAACGCTGACACATTCTTCGAAGTCACCAGGATATACAGGGCTAGTCATTGTTGGACCCTTGCCGTTGCCGCCTGCACATACAGTAACAACATCGTAATTGTCTCTCATGTTTCCTATTGCAGTCTTCAGCAGTTCATCTCTACCAGAGTCGATTGTATATCCACCAAGACTCATGTTAATAACATGAAGGTTAGTCAGTTCTCCGCTCTTAATCAGGCTCTCAAGGTATGAATACGCCGCCAGAAGATATCCTGAGTTCAATGTGCCATATTCGTCAACGATGCAGATTGGGAGCACCTTGGCATTGTATGAAACGCCTGCGATGCCTTCATTATTGTCAGCACATGCCGCTACGATTCCAGCAACGTGTGTGCCGTGTCCAATCTCGCAAGGCACTGTTCCTGGCTCCGCCCTAGGGTTAGTCACGTCAATGGCGTGCTCCATATCCAGGTTAGCCTTAAGGTCTGGATGATCACTATATACACCGCTATCAAGAACCGCAACTGTAACCGCTCCCTCAGTCTTAACCTGATTCCAAGCGTCAGTTACGCTTGCTCCGCAGTCCCCTGCGAAAGTGCTATCCCATGAACCCAGATAGTACTGGTCCCCTGCCTTAGGGTCGTTTGTTGTTGCCATAGGAGTCACGTCTTCTTCCATCAGGTCATAGACGAAATTTCTCTGTACAGTCTCAACGTGAGGGTCCTTCTCCAGTTCCTCAATCATTGCATCAACGTCATTGTCCTCACTTACCTCAACCTGAACCAGGTCGCCATCAGGAATGATGTCCTCTGCGATGACTTCGCTTGACTCTACCGACGTTCCAGCAGTCTCTGCCGCTTCATCAAGGTTCTTCTCCACGTCAGCTTCGCTGTTATAAATGACCAGCAGCTGGTTGTCAACGTATCCTTCTGAGGCTTCGCCTTCAAGATTATCAGGCACTTCAGTCGCGAAGGAAACAACCGGCACCATTGCAGTGGCCATTACTGTTGCTGTTACAGCAGCAAGAAGCTTCTTCTTGTTTAATAATTTCATTTCAGTCACCTAGTACTTCTCCATAGGAACCTTCTCAGTTGGAGCTGGGAATGATTCCTCAAGCTGAGCCAGATCTTCATCTGTGAGAACGATATCAGCTGCTGCTCTGTTCTCGTCGATGTGATCGAATCCTACAGCCTTAGGGATAGCTACCATATCATCAAGACGCATTACGAATGCCAGGAGAAGCTGAACGATAGAAATACCGTGTCTCTCAGCTACTGCCTTAACGTTAGCGTCGTTCATGAGCATTGCCTTTGATACGCCGTCCTGAGTTGTCAGTGCTCCCGCCTGTCCTACTGGACAATATGCCATAAATGGAACCTTGCGGTCTCTCTGCCACTGAAGCAGATCGTATTCGATGCCTCGTGATCCCAGATTATAGAGAATCTGATTTATTGTACACTTATCTCCATCTGGAACCTTCCATAAGTCTTCCATGTCATCTACATCAAAGTTTGATACGCCCCATCTTCTGATGAAGCCCTTATCCTTAAGGTCTTCCATGCACCAAGCCACTTCAGCAAGGTCAGCATCTTCTCTCCAGTGAAGAAGATACATGTCAAGATAATCTGTACCCAGAAGCTTAAGTGATCTCTGAACACTGCTGTAGATGTGCTCGCGACATGCGTTCTGTGGATATACCTTGCTTACAATATATATATCCTCACGATTTCTATCCTTGATAGCCTGACCAGTAATCAGTTCTGACTTACCGTCGGCATACATCTCGGCTGTATCGATAAGGTTCATTCCAATATCAAGTCCATGCTGCAGACCTGCGATTTCTCTCGCCTGCTTGCTATCGTCTTCTGCCATCTGCCATGTGCCCTGGCCCAACTTAGGCATCCAAGATCCATCAGGGAGAATTATTCCATTTTTACCAATAGCCTGTATATCAACATCCATATTTAGTCGTTTTTCTTTCATATTTCCCACATACCTTACTACATATACTATATTCCACTTTTAATTTATGCT